>JAEZRL010000168.1 GCA_023440945.1 Bacteroidota bacterium | reverse complement strand
AGGTGTTGCTGTAAGTGTTAAACAATCAACATTTGTTTTTAAAGTCTTTAATTTTTCTTTGTGTGCCACGCCAAACTTTTGCTCCTCATCTACGATCATCAATCCGAGGTCTTTGAACTTTACATCTTTACCTAATAATGCATGTGTACCAACGATAATATCAATTTTTCCTTCGGCTAATTTTTTATAGGTTTCTTTTTTTTCTTTGGCTGATTTAAAGCGATTGATGTAATCAACGGTTACCGGGAATTCTTTCAGCCTTTCTTCAAATGTTTTATAATGCTGAAATGCAAGAATGGTTGTAGGGACAAGGATTGCAGCTTGTTTTCCATCCACACAAGCTTTGAATGCAGCCCGAACAGCTATTTCTGTTTTGCCAAAACCAACATCGCCGCAAATGAGACGATCCATTGGTGTGGACTGCTCCATATCTTTCTTTACATCTGCTGTTGCTTTGCTTTGATCTGGCGTGTCTTCGTAAATAAAAGAAGCTTCCAGCTCTGTTTGCATATAATTATCGGGAGTAAAAGCAAAGCCTTGCTGCGCCTTGCGCTGCGCATATAATTTTATAAGATCGAAAGCGATCTCTTTTACACGTGTTTTTGTTTTTTCTTTCAGCCTGTTCCAAACATCACTTCCTAATTTGTTTACTTTAGGAACGGTGCCTTCTTTGCCGGTATATTTGGATATCTTATGAAGTGAATTGATATTTACATATAAAATATCACTGTCTTTATAAATGATGCGAACCGCTTCCTGCAGTTTGCCATTTACTTCAATTTTTTGCAAGCCACTGTAAGTACCAACACCATGATCAATATGTGTAACATAATCGCCGGGCTGAAGATCACGAAGTGTTTTCAGCGTTAAAGCTTTGTTCTTATTGTAAGCCTGTTTAACGCGATATTTATGGTAGCGCTGAAATATCTGATGATCTGTATAACAAACCGTCTTCAGGTCTTCATCAATAAAACCTTCGTGAATACTTGTTGCAACAGGAACAAATTTTATTTCGGTGCCAAGATCGGTGAAGATGGTGTTTAATCTTTCCAGTTGCTTCGCCTGTTCTGCAAATAAGTAGATATCATAACCTGCAGATTCATGTGCTTTCAAATCTTTTATTAACAGATCAAACTGGCGGTTGAAAGCCGGCTGAGGTTTAGTATTAAACTCTATCTCAAATGTTGAAAGTTGCGGTTTGTAGCCAAATTCAACTATATGTCTTTGCAAAGTTTGCCGCTCTAAAGTTGCAACGGGAACAAAATCATCAAGCTTAACTTCTTTCAGAATTTTTGTTTCATCATCATCCTGGAATTTCTGATCGGTCAAACCTTCGTCTTGCAGTTCGAGAAAAAAACCTAAATCTTCTTCCTGCACTTCTATCTTCTCTTTAATAACATCCCAATCCTTCAACCACACAATTGTATTTTCAGGAAGAAATTCAAGCAAAGAAACTTTTTCTTCACTATGAAATTGTGTTTCAACATTTGGTATGATCGAAACCTGCAATAATTTTCTTTCGCTTAATTGTGTTTCAGGATCAAAAATGCGAATACTGTCCACATCATTTCCAAACAATTCAACACGATAGGGCTTTTCATTACCAAAAGAATAAATATCGAGGATACCCCCACGAACAGCAAACTGCCCCGGTTCGTACACAAAATCTGTTCGTACAAAACCATACATTACAAACAATTCCAAAAGACCGTCGACATTTATGGTATCGTTCGTTTTTATGTTGATGATATTACCACTTAATGTGTTAGGCAATACCACTTTTTCGAACAATGCTTCAGGATAGGTTACGATGATTTTTTTATTTCCTCCTGCTGACAATTTTGTAAGCGCTTCTGTTCGAAGCATCACATGTGAACTATTCAGTAATTTAAAATTCTTCCTGTTCTTGAACGAAGAAGGAAAATAAAAAAGATCTAATGCATTGGTAAGATTTTCTAAAGTGTTGTGAAAATAAGCCGCATCTTCGGCATCATTTAATACAACAAGATGATTTAAATTTTGCGTGTTGGGATGAGTAAAAACAGAGCTGACAATAAATTCAGAACTACTGCCCTGGAGATTTTTTAGGAAGATCTTTTGCTTATCGGCAAATGTTAACCTGTCCGTCAATTGAAAAAGACGGTTATTTTTTTGAAACTTCTCCAGCAGAACACTCAAATTCATAAAAGGGTTGCAAAGATACTCTATTGAAGTTTTTGTTGGGATAATTTAATTTAAAGTGAATGCTATAATGATAAACTTGCCCTGTTCATTCTTATACAAACAAATATTCCTGAATGTGTAAAGAGAAAATTATTGTTAGAACGTAATTTGTTATTTTACAGCAATAATAGAACTTATGCTTGAACCATGGCGCACGGGTAAAGTTATTAAGATTGAAGATGCATCACCAACAACTCGCCGTTTCTGGATACAGATACCGGAACTGGAAACTTTTGATTTTAAACCCGGACAGTTTGTAACACTTGATCTGCCAATACATGAAAAAAGAAATAAAAGATGGCGCAGTTATTCGATTGCTTCATGGCCAGATGGAACAAATGTGATTGAATTAGTGATCGTTTTACTCGAAGGCGGTGCAGGATCTACTTATTTGTTTAATGAAGTGAAAGAAGGTTCGGAGTTATCCTTACGCGGTCCGCAGGGAGTTTTCACATTGCCCGAAAATATTGATCGTGACCTGTTTTTAATTTGCACGGGTACCGGTGTTGCTCCTTTCCGTTCTATGATACATTATATGCGGCTGCATAATATCTCCCATAAAAATATCTATTTGGTTTTCGGCTGCAGGCGGTTGCATGATTGTCTTTATGGACGTGAATTAAAAGATTTGGAAAAAGAAATACCCAGCTTCAAATATTTGCCAACCTTTTCGAGAGAATCGGCTGAAAATGGGGAGATAAAAACAGGATATGTTCATGCGGTTTATGAAGAAATTATAGCAGCTAATAAAACTGAAAGCTACTTTTATTTATGTGGATGGAAAAACATGATTGATGAAGCGAAAGAGCGGATATTACAATTAGGATATGATAAAAAAGATATTCACCTTGAGCTATATGGCTGAACTTAAATAGTTGCTCTTTTATATTCTCCGGCTTCCATAAATGCCGCATTATTCAAATGTCTTTCCAAGTCCGCATTTTTCTTTTCCAGGGCTAGAATTCTCGCATGAATGCTGAGCATTTCATTTTCCAATTGCAACATTCTTTTTTTATATTTTTTTAGTAAGGCTGCCTTGAAGATGAACCCAACG
>JAEZRL010000471.1 GCA_023440945.1 Bacteroidota bacterium | reverse complement strand
GGTTAAAGCTATAGGTGATTACGTGGAAGAACTTGTAAAAAAGGAGTGTGGCGAGTCACCTTATAAACATGAAGGTTTCCAGGCTTTGCAGTGGGTTTTGATAGATTACGTTAATATTGTTGTTCATGTAATGCAGCCGGATACGCGTAAATTTTATCGTTTAGAGGAGATGTGGAGCGACGCAGTTGCAAAAGAGTTCGAAGATTAGTTTATGTTTGAACTTTTTTAAGTTTATTATTCATTATACAAATATTGTGAAGTAAAGTCTTTATGGCACAGGAAGAAAAAAAAATACGACCAAACTTTATGAACGGTGGCGGGGATGATAAAAATCCTAAAAAAGGCCCTCGTTTAAGCATATACTGGATCTATGCGATCATTGCTGTAGTGATATTGGGTTACAGCTTTTTAAAACAAGGCACGCCTGATGTTACACAAACTACGCAACAGGAATTCCAGGAGAAAATGCTGGCACAAGGAGATGTACAAGCACTTGATCTTATTCGTAATAAAAATACCGTTAGAATTTATATTAAGCCAGACAGTATAAGAAAGGCTTTTTATGTGAGTAAGCTGAATGCCATGCTGGATCCTTCCAAAGCAAAAGATCCTCTGTTTGAATTCCAGGTAACGGACTGGCAAAGTTTTAACGACCAGATGAGCGCTTTTTATGCCAATCATCCAGGTGTTGGCGTAGTAAGCCAGAAAATTACCGATGAAGTACAATGGTTTGGTCCAATTGCCAATACACTTGTTACCATTCTTTTGTTTGTTGGGTTGTGGGTTTTATTAATGCGCAAAGTGGGCGGCCCTGCAGGTGGTGGCGGTCCTGGCGGTATTTTTAATATCGGTAAATCAAAAGCACAATTGTTTGAAAAAGGAACAAAAGTAAATATCACTTTTACCGATGTTGCCGGTTTGGATGAAGCAAAAGTGGAAGTGATGGAAATTGTTGATTTTCTGAAAAATCCAAAAAAATATACTGCCCTTGGTGGTAAGATTCCCAAAGGAGCTTTGCTGGTTGGCCCTCCGGGTACAGGTAAAACTTTATTGGCAAAAGCAATGGCCGGTGAAGCACAGGTGCCTTTCTTCAGCATGAGTGGTTCTGATTTCGTAGAATTGTTTGTAGGTGTAGGTGCGAGCCGTGTGAGAGACTTGTTCAAACAGGCCCGTGAAAAAGCACCTTGTATCATTTTTATTGATGAAATTGATGCGATTGGTAGAGCACGTGGAAGAAACGCTATCATGAGCAATGATGAAAGAGAAAATACTTTGAACCAGTTGCTGGTTGAAATGGATGGCTTTAGCGGTGAAAGCGGAATTATTATTCTCGCTGCTACCAACAGGCCGGATGTTTTGGACAGCGCTTTGCTCCGTCCGGGACGTTTCGACAGGCAAATAACTATTGATCGTCCGGATGTAAAAGGAAGAGAAGACATTTTTAAAGTGCATTTAAAACCGATAAAAGTTTCTCAATCACTTGACACTTTTAAACTTGCAGAACAAACACCCGGCTTTGCCGGTGCGGATATTGCAAACGTTTGTAACGAAGCCGCTTTGATTGCTGCACGTAAAGGAAAAGATGCAGTAGATATGAGTGATTTCCAGGATGCAATTGACCGTGTTATTGGAGGTTTGGAAAAGAAGAACAAAATCATTCTTCCGGAAGAAAAAGAGATCATTGCTTATCACGAAGCAGGTCATGCTATTTGCGGATGGTTTTTAGAACATGCTTATCCTTTACTGAAAGTTACCATCGTACCAAGAGGTACTGCTGCACTAGGTTATGCACAATACACACCAAAAGAGCAATATCTTTATAACACCGATCAGTTGAGAGACCAGATCTGTATGACCTTAGGTGGACGTGCGGCAGAAGAAATTTTCTTCGGAAAAATATCTACCGGTGCATCAAACGATCTTCAGCAAATAACCAAGATCGCTTATTCTATGATCACGGTTTATGGTATGAATGATAAGGTGGGTAACATCAGTTATTACGATCCACAGCAGGAAAATACCTTTACAAAACCTTTTAGCGAAGAAACAGGTAAGATGATTGACGAAGAGGTTCGCAAACTTATTGATGCCGCTTATGAAAGAACAAAAGCTTTGCTTATAGAAAAAAGAGAGCAGGTTGAAATTCTTGCAAAAGAATTATTGCACAAAGAAGTTTTATATAAGAGTGATGTGGAAGCCCTGATCGGTAAACGTCCGTTTGAGGAAAAGAAAGCGTTGGAAGTAGTTGTTGATGATCATGAACATAGTTCTCAAAACGGAGAGATCAGTGAGGGTGTCCCTCCTTATGATGGAGGATTGAATGCTCCACCATTTAAAACACAGGCATAAATGAAAGTATCTTCTGCAAAAGAAAATATATTTAAAAAAATACGACAGGCACTGAGCAGTTCAGTGCCTGTTCCTTTTCCGCAAAGCGAAGGCATAGAAAGTGTTTTTCAGCCTTCCACGCAGGAGTTATCGGTTGAATTTGCTGAAAATTTTTCAAAGCTGCAGGGACGTTTTTCTTTTTGTTTGAATGAAAAGGAATTTGTTGAGCAATTACAGCAACTTATAACAACAAGAAAGTGGAGTAATATTTTTTGTCGTGAAGATGCATTGATACAAACACTTAACAGCAATGGGTTTGATGAACTTCAAAACACAGATGTAAAGAATTGCGACGCTGCTATTACCACTTGCGAACAGCTTATTGCACGAACAGGAAGCATTGTGTTAAGTTCTGCACAACCAAGCGGAAGAACTGCAAGTGTTTATGCGCCGGTGCATATTTGTGTGGCTTATACCGGCCAGCTTGTATATGACATTAAAGAAGCGTTGCAGCATGTAAAAGAGAAATATCCGCAGTTACCTTCTGTAATAAGTTTAGCAACCGGCCCCAGTCGTACCGCGGATATAGAAAAAACACTCGTAGTAGGTGTACACGGGCCAAAAGAAGTTTTTTGTTTTTTAGTAGAGGGATAAATTCCGTCAAAGTACCTACCTGAAATTGTTTTTGTTAATGGCCCGATGTAAAGTTTTATGCTTCCCATTTTTCAAAACATTTAGAAATTATACAATGGTTTGCTGTTTACTTTAAGCACCTTTGCAGTGTATGCCGGCTTTATCCTATAAATACCTTGCTGCATCTGTAAAAAAGATTCACTGGAAAGAATTGATCGCAGTACTTTTTCTATTGTTAGCGATCTATTTTTTTATGCAGGAGCGTCAGGAACTCAAGCATTTGATTCCATCGATAAAAAAAGCCGATGCAGCCTGGGTTTGGATAGGTGTGATTGTAACACTTATCTATATTTTTTTACAAACAGCTTTGTATGTATTCAGTTTTGCTGCAGTTAACGGGAGCATAAAATGGTTAAGTGCTGCCGAACTTTTTGTGAAGCGTAATTTCATTTCAGTTTTTTTGCCTGCCGGCGGTATTAGTTCTCTTGCTTACCTGCCCAAAAAAATTCGCGAAGAACAAGTGAATAAACAACAGGTTCACCAGGCGTCTGCAGTGTATGGATTCATTGGTATTTTTTCAGTTTTTGTTGTAGCTGTACCGGTGCTTATTTATTTGCTTTTCATCAGTAAAAAAATAAATGGTGCATTTCCGGGTTTTCTTGCTTTGCTCGCTATCGTTATTCTTACCGTTTCGTTCGTGCAAGCCATTAAAACAAAAAACAAACTTTATCGCTTTTCAGTCAAAAAATTTCCGGTGATAGAAGAGAAACTGAACGATTTTTTTTCCTTCAATCTATCCTATAAAAATTTTCTTATTGCTACTTTTTTTTCGGTGTTGATAGAACTTGCAGGCATTATTCATTTATACATTGCGATGAAAGCCGCCGGTGCAGAACCTTCGATAGAAGCCGCAATAATCGGGTATATTATCGCCACAATTTTATTGATAATCTCTCCTTTTTTACGCGGACTAGGCGCTATTGAATTATCACTTACTTATATTTTACAGTTGTATCATTTCCCGGCTTTAAAAGCACTGGAGATAACTTTCTTATTCAGAATTTTTGAGTTCTGGATCCCATTGTTTGCAGGCATTCTTTCTTTTGCAGCAAAAGGTAGAGAATTGTTTTTTCGTCTTCTTCCGCCGGTGATGATCTTTTTATTAGGCGTTATCAACATCATTTCTGTATTAACTCCACCGGTTGCATCCCGTTTAAAATTGCTGCGGGAGTACATTCCGGTCAGTTCCATTCAAGCGTCGAATTTATTGGTTATATTAATCGGTCTTACACTTGTTATTACAGCCAATTTTCTTTTGCGTGGATTAAGAAGTGCATGGCTTGTAGCCTTGTTTCTTTCTGTTATTTCCGGCGTGGGCAATATTGTAAAAGCTTTGGATTATGAAGAAGCGCTGGTTGCATTAGTGGTAACAATTATTTTATTGCTGACTGAAAAACAATATCGCATAAAGAGCAATGCAAAGCTGGTAAATCTTGGAGTGATAACAGGCATATCTACTTTTTTAGTTGTATTGATATTTGGAACGATTGGTTTTTATTATCTCAATGCAAAACATTTTGGAGTTGATTTTACGTGGCAAAAATCATTGATATCAACTGTTCAAACTTTCACTTTGATCGAAGATCTTGACATTCATCCTGCCACAGTTTTTGCCAAACAATTTCTTCTTTTTATTCGTGTTTTAGGGGCAGGTGCCTGGTTGTTTTTATTGTACACTATTATTCGTCCTGCCATTAATCATACAACTAATGAAGAAGAAAATATCGAAACAGCACATTATCTTCTTAAGCAATATGGCGATTCTCCGCTGGATTATTTCAAAGTGAGTCTGGATAAATTGCTTTTTGTGTCAGAAGTGTACGAAGGATTTATTTCTTATCGGGTTGCACAGGGTTTTGCAGTTGTTTTGGAAGAACCTGTTTGTGCGGAAGGAAACAAAACAGCGTTGATAAAAGAGTTTGAGCAAATGTGCCGTAAAGAAGGATTGAAACCAGTTTATTATCGGGTGGATGAAGAAGCATTGTATCATTTCCAAACAATGAGCAAAAAGAAATTATTGATAGGACAGGAGGGGATACTTAAACTTGATAAATTCACACTCGAAGGAAAGGATAAAAAATCGTTGCGTAACGGATTAAATAGTTTGAGTAAGAAAGGTTATAAAGTGGAAGTATGCGTTGCAC
>JAEZRL010000013.1 GCA_023440945.1 Bacteroidota bacterium | reverse complement strand
ACACCTTCCACTACTACACGGCCTTTATCAACAATAACATGAAGCACCTGGCGGGGTTTTTTCAGGTCTTTGTCGTCACCGGCAATAACTACTACCGAATCGCCTTTTTTAATATTGTATTTAGGTTTAAATCTGTTGCTCATTTTTGTTTTTTTATGAACTCAACTTTTTTTCTTTATTCAGCTTCGTTGTGTCACTCACTTCAGCGTCCTGCTCACTGCTCAGCGTTTTGAGGGGTGCAAAGGTAAATTATCCTACGCATTTACCCACATCATTTATATTATTATAACACTTCCGGGGCAAGAGAAATAATCTTCATATATCCCTTATCTCTCAGTTCCCTCGCAACAGGCCCGAAAATGCGGGTACCTCTTGGCTCATCTGCATTGTTCAACAATACAACCGCATTGTCGTCAAAGCGGATGTAAGAACCGTCTTTACGGCGTAATTTATTCGTTGTTCTAACAATAACAGCTTTTGATACAGTCCCTTTTTTAACGCCACCTGCAGGCAACGCATCTTTTACTGTTACAACTATTTTATCACCTATCTTGGCATAATCCTGACCCGAGTTTCCCAAAACCCTGATGCAAAGAACCTCTTTGGCGCCACTGTTATCAGCTACATTTAGCCTGCTTTCTTGCTGAATCATTTTTATTAAGCTTTGAACTTTTTCCACCTTACGGCAGATCAAGCATTTACTACAATTTTATCATCAGTGCGGCTCATAGCTTACAGCTTGCAGCCCACAGCTTTTATTATTTTGCCTTTTCAACAATTTCCACCAGTCTCCAGCGCTTTGTTTTACTAAGCGGACGGGTTTCCATGATCTTTACCATGTCACCAACGGTGCATTCATTCTTTTCATCATGCGCATGGAACTTGGTAGTCTTTTTTACGAACTTACCGTAAATAGGGTGCTTTACTTTTCTTTCAACAGCAACAGTTATTGTTTTAGTCATCTTATTGCTGCTAACCACCCCGATTCTTGTTTTACGCAAATTTCTTTCAGCCATTTTATTTGCTTTTACAGAGCCTGCGCTCTTGTTATAATTTTTTCGTTTACAGCTTATTTTGCAAGCTGTCTTTTTCTTAATTCTGTTCTCAGGCGGGAAATATCCCTTCTGAGGTTTCGAATAGTCATAGGATTTTCTAAAGGAGAAATTGCATGTGCAAATTCCAGTTTCTTCAGGCGAACAAGATCTTCCCGGATTCTTGCATCAAGATCGCTCTCATTCATATCCTTCAAAGACTTATTGAACTCAATACTTTTGATAGCCATTGTTGTAGATTTATAATTAAGCTTGCAAGTCTCTCCTTACAACAAATTTTGTTTTTATCGGTAATTTTTGTGCTGCAAGTTCCATTGCTTCTTTAGCAACTGTTTCAGGAACGCCATCGCATTCAAACAAGATGCGTCCTGGTTCAACTACAGCAGCCCAATATTCAGGATTACCTTTACCTTTACCCATTCTCACCTCTAATGGTTTTTTGGTGATAGGCTTATCAGGAAAAACACGAATCCACACATTACCTTCACGTTTCATGGCACGTGTCATGGCTGTACGAGCAGCTTCAATCTGGCGGTTTGTTAACCAGATGGCATCTAATGCTTTTAATGCATAAGAGCCAAAGGATATAGTAGAACCTCTTTTTGCTACTGCACGAATACGTCCCTTCTGCGCTTTCCTGTGTTTTGTTCTTTTTGGCTGTAACATCTTTTACAATTTGAAAAATTTGAAAATTTGAAAATTTGAAAATGATTTTCAAATTTGCCACCGTTAATTATCTTCTGTGATCTCTCCTATCACCACCACCTCTTCTGTCACCACCTCTCCTGTCTCCGCCTCTTCTGTCATCTCTCCTATCATGCCTGTCATCATCTCTTCTTTCTCTCCTGTCACTCAGATCACTCTTTCCGCCAATGAAGTTTGGATTCAATTCACGTTTACCTAAAACCTCACCTTTACATATCCATACTTTTATACCAATCTTACCATAAACGGTAAGCGCATAAACATTTGCATAATCAATATCCATGCGAAGTGTGTGCAGAGGAACACGACCTTGCTTAATTTCTTCAGTACGTGCAATTTCAGCACCACCTAAACGACCGCTTACTTTTACTTTGATACCTTCAGCACCCATACGAAGGGCAGAAGCTATCGCCATTTTAATAGCACGTTTGTAATTGATACGGTTCTCGATTTGTCTTGCGATCGTATCGCCTACAATATTTGCATCCAGTTCAGGACGACGGATCTCCAGGATATTTATCTGAACATCATCCTTTCCGGTTAATTTCTTCAACTCTTCTTTTATACGGTCAACCTCGTTACCACCTTTACCGATGATAATACCAGGTTTTGACGTATGTATGGTAACGATCAGCTTTCCTAAAGTACGCTCGATAACAATCTTGGAAATACCGCCTTTGTTAATACGTGCATTCAGGTAAGTTCTTATCTTATTATCCTCGATCAACTTTGGTGCAAAATCTCTTTTGCCACCATACCAGTTACTCTCCCATCCGCGGATGATACCTAACCTGTTACCAATTGGATTTGCTTTTTGACCCATATTATGGTTTATAAGGTGTTTTTATTAATTTTTGTATCTACAATTATTGTTACATGGTTGCTGCGCTTACGAACCCTATAGCCACGACCCTGTGGTGCAGGACGCATACGCTTTAATACACGGCCACCATCAACAAATACAGTTTTAACTAAAAGATTAGCATCTGCTGCACTTTGCCCTTCATTTTTTTGCTCCCAGTTATTGATTGCACTTTTAAGCAATTTAGCCAGCGGGGTAGCATTATGCTGCGGATGATGTTCCAGTATCGCCAATGCTTTCTCCACTTCCATTCCGCGAATTACATCAGCCAGCAAACGCATTTTGCGAGGGCCTGTAGGATAATTTCTTAATTTAGCTACTGCTTCCATTTTATTTAGTTGTACGTTTTAGGTTATACGATCCTGCGTATAACTTATTCACTATTTCTTCTGTCCTGAATGTCCTCTAAAGTTTCTTGTCGGTGCAAATTCACCCAATTTATGACCAACCATAAATTCCGTTACATAAACCGGAATAAACTTATTGCCATTGTGCACCGCAAATGTATGACCTACAAAATCAGGTGTAATGGTAGAACGGCGGCTCCATGTCTTAATTACGGACTTTTTTGCTTTGCCTTCATTAATAGATAACACCTTTGTTTCCAGGTTAACGTCTACGTAAGGACCTTTTTTAATCGAACGACCCATATTAATGAGTTAATTTGAAAATTTGAAAATTTGAAAATGATCTTCTTACTTCGCTAATTTCTTACCATCACGACGTTGAAGAATCAGCTTATCAGAACCTTTCTGTTTGCGTGTTTTAAGACCTTTTGCGTACTTGCCGGTTCTGCTTCTTGGATGCCCACCGGAAGCTTTACCTTCACCACCACCCATCGGGTGATCAACAGGGTTCATCGCAACACCACGGTTTCTTGGCCTGATACCTTTCCAGCGGTTTACACCAGCTTTACCTGCCTGTTCCAGGCTATGATCGCTGTTTGAAACAACACCAACAGTTGCGTAACAATTGATCAAAACCTTTCTCAATTCACCACTTGGCATTTTCAACACCGCATATTTTTCTTCCTTGTTGGTTAACTGTGCAGAAGAACCGGCGCTTCTTGCCAATTTACCACCTTGACCAGGCTGCATCTCAATATTATGAATAACCGTACCAAGCGGCATAAATTTCATCATCAATGCATTACCTAATTCAGGTGCAGCTTCATTACCTGCTATAACAGATGCACCCACCTGTAAACCCTGCGGCGCAAGAATATATCTTTTCTCCCCGTCAGTATATTGTAATAAAGCGATAAATGCAGTGCGGTTTGGATCATATTCAATAGATACAACTTTTGCTTCAACACCTCTTTTATCACGTTTGAAATCTACGATACGATAATGTCTTTTATTACCACCACCAATGTAACGCATAGAGCGACGACCCTGTGCATTACGACCACCGGTGCCATGAATAGGTTCCAGCAAACTTTTTTCCGGTTCGTTGGTTGTAATTTCAGCATAAGCATTTCCGATTCTCCACCGGGTGCCTGCTGTCATTGGTTTATATTTCTTTAGTGCCATAAGCCCTATCCCCTAAAGGGAAACTTTTTTGAAATTTATTAATCAAGCTTTCTCGGCGCTTGTTACCATATTTTTTATTAGAACTCTATCTATTAGCGCAACCTTCCATGATCCCTTTAAGGGTTGGGGCTGCTCTAAATATTTGCGTACAAATCAATTGTTTCGCCTTCAGCTACTGTTACATACGCTTTTTTATAAGCCGGCTTTACGCCTTGTATATAACCCGCTTTTGTAAAACGTGTTTTGTTTTTACCAGGCACAACAACTGTGTTTACATCTTCTACAGAAACACCATACATATCTTCAACAGCTTTCTTTATCTCCAGCTTATTTGCTTTGCGATTTACCCTGAAAGCATATCTTCTCAATTTTTCCTGCTGATTGTTTGCTTTTTCTGTAAGAATCGGTTTTATTAATACTTCGGTCAGTTTCATCTTTATATTATTGAAACGTTATTCAATTTATGCTTCAACAGCAGCTTCTTCTTCGGTAAATATCTTTGCCGCATTTTCGGTTAATACCACCACATCGGCATGAACTATATCATACGTGTTGATATCAGCCAGTAAAGTGCTTCCTACAGTTGGTATGTTACGAATACTCAGATATAAATTATCGTTGTACTCAGGTAAAACAAACAATACTTTTTTACCTGTTGCGTTTAAACCTTTCAGCATTCCTACAAACTGCCTTGTTTTAGGTGCTTCGAGATTAATATCTTCAACTACAACGATTGCGTTTTCTTTTACTTTATGAGAAAGAGCGCTAACCTTTGCAAGATCTTTCACTTTCTTATTCAGCTTAAAACCATAGCCATGTGGTTTTGGACCGAAGATAGTACCACCGCCTCTGTACAACGGGTTACGAATGTTACCTTTACGTGAACCGCCGGTGCCTTTTTGACGGTGAAGCTTACGGCTTGCGCCTTTTACTTCAGCACGTGTTTTAACTTTATGCGTACCTTGACGTTGTGCAGCAAGATATTGCTTAACAGCCAGGTAAATTACATGATCATTTGGCTCAGCACCGAATATTTCGTCCGGCAATTCAACTGTTCTACCGGTTTGTTGTCCTTGTGTATTTAAAACTTCTACTTGCATTTTCTTCAGATTAAAGTTTACTTCTGGATTAAAACGATTGAACCATTGTGACCGGGAACTGAACCGCTAACCAGGATGTAATTTTTTTCAGGAAATATCTTCACCACTTTCAAACCCTTCGTTTTCACTCTGTCGCCACCCATACGGCCAGCCATTCTCATGCCCTTAAAAACACTTGAAGGGTAAGAAGAACCACCTACGGAACCTGGTGCACGCTGACGGTCATGCTGACCGTGCGATTGCTCACCCACACCGTGGAATCCATGGCGTTTTACAACACCCTGGAAGCCTTTACCTTTTGTAGTGCCAACAACTTCCACTTTTTCACCTTCGGTGAAGATGTCAACGGTAACGGTTTCGCCTAAATTTTTATCTATAGAATAATCGCGGAATTCTTTTACGAATTTCTTAGCTGAAGTATTTGCTTTGGAGAAGTGATTTGCTTCGGCTTTAAGGGTATGTTTTTCTTTTTTATCGCCGAATGCTAACTGAAGAGCACTGTAGCCATCAGTATCGTTTGTTTTAACCTGTGTTACTACACAGGGACCAGCTTCAATAATGGTAACAGCAGTTTGCTTTCCATCCGGACTGAAGATGCTGGTCATCCCGATTTTTTTTCCAATAATTCCTTTCATCGTTTTTGCGGTTTTCGCCCCGCAAGGTTCTGAGGACAGTTTCCGATGATGTTCGGAATCTTCAATCCCTGTTTTCCGCCGACCTTTTCTTTTGTTCTCCTGCAAAGAAGCAGGACTTCAGAAGTACCGGAGGTAAACAAACCTCGAAGGGCCTGTTTATATGTACCCCTATCCTCTAAAGGAGGATAAGAAAATTTATTCTATTCAGAGCTCTTTTTTTATCCGTGACGAATAATTGAGAGATGACTATTAACATGATAAGAACTTTATGCCTTTACTCCCCTTTTAGGGAATGGGCTTACGCCTTGATCTCTACTTCAACACCTGAAGGCAGATCAAGTTTGCTTAATGCATCCACTGTTCTTGATGAAGAAGTGTAGATATCCAATAAGCGCTTGTGAGTAGCCAATTGAAACTGCTCACGGCTTTTTTTGTTTACGTGTGGTGAACGAAGAACTGTAAAAATTCTTTTGCGTGTAGGCAAAGGAATAGGTCCCGTAACCACCGCTCCTGTACTGCGAACTGTTTTCACGATCTTCTCTGCAGATTTATCTACCAGGTTGTGATCGTATGATTGTAATTTAATTCTGATTCTCTGAGACATAGCCTAACCCAAAATTTCGAATTGGGAGCGCAAAGGTAGGCGCTTGCATAATACCACACAAGCTTTTGAGAAGATTTTTTAGAAAAACTATCTAAAAAACGCCATTTTAAGAATTACTAAACTAAATAAAGATAGGTGAAAACAAAAAAAGAATCTTTTCACTCAATAAAATCTATTGCATTAGTAAAACATTAGATGATCATGTTGCTGTTGCTGCTGCTGCTTTTGCAGCGGCTTTAAAAAATCTTCCAACAGATGGATAACACTGGTTACTACGCCCCAAGCTTTAAAGTTTGCCATTTCAACCAATTCTATATTTCCATAGTTTTTATTCTCTGCTGCAAGTGTAAAGCGGTTCAATGTTTTTATTAAACGCCTTACTACAAGATCTCCATTAAAAGCAGCTATAATTATTTTTCCATCTGCGGCCGTTAAACTTCTATCCACTATTAATATATCCCCCGGAAAAATGCCTGCACCGGTCATCGCATCGCTGTTCATGCGGAAAAAGAAAGTAGCCAGTTTATTATAAATAAGTTGTTCGTTTAAATCAATACCACGTTCTATATAATCGTCTGCTGAAGCACCAAAACCCGTGGCATTCGAAGCCGGTACATCCCATTGTGTAAATTGTTTAGTGCCTTTAAAGCCCGATCCATAAAATGTTTCCTGATCCATAAATTAATTTTTTATTACTAAAATAATTAGTAAATTTATACTAAATATTTTACTATTTCTTTTTTATTAAAAGATTTTCTGAAAAAGAAATTCACATTAAAGAAGTATGTAGAATATAATATTTCAAAAAATGCTAAATAGAGATAAGGACGTAGAAGTGAGTGACACAACAGGTGGCGATAGTAGCAATAGTGCAGGCTACTAAAAATCACTTAAAAAAAATACTTAAAACAATATAATATGGAAGGGTTAATACAGGCATCTGTAACAAGAATGCCGATTCAACAATTATATGAATATTTATTAGTGGCGCACCCTGATGAAGAAGTTAACAACAAACTGAAAACAGAAAAGCGTCTCTTTTATGAAACCTACAAAGAAAAAATAGCGGTTGCTACACAGCCACATTTAACCATCGCCAATTTTTTAGCTAGTGAAGCAATGGAAGAAACATTGATACGATGGATGCATAGAATTTGCAGGGAACAACGAAGCTTTAATGTAGCGCTAAATAATTACAGTGGTTTTCCACCGCATACAATTTATGTAAGAGTTCAAAACGAATTGCCTTTTAAAAAGCTGGCAAAAGCATTTAAAGTTATTGATGAGTATATACAAATGAATGCTTGTCCACCGGCAAAATTTATAACCAAACCACATGTAAGCATTGCAAGAAAATTGCCTGTCCAAGTATATGAAAAAGCTATGCGGGATTATTCACAAAAACTATTTCATGAAACATTTATGGTGAATGAATTGATTTTGCTTAGAACAAAACACCAGTTTGATAGCTGCAAAGTGATAAACGTATTTCAGTTACCTGCTGCAGAAGACCTGTTTGCAGCCTAAAAAGAAATTAATGCAAAACGATATTTTGAATTTACCCGGTTATCGTAAATGCGAATACTTACTGGTGCTCGATCCGCATGAAGATCTGTGGAATCGTATCATGAAAGAGAAAGAAGTATTTGCAAAAAAATATAAATGCCCGATGGCTTATGGCACAAAGCCACATGTAACATTGGTAAAGTTCACGCAATATGAGATAATGGAAGAGCGCATCTGCAACCGTTTAAAAATGATAGCTATGACGATGCCTTCATTCAAAGTGGAATTAAAAGATTTTGGCAGTTTTCCATCACACACCATCTACATTAATGTAACCACAAAAGTTGCTATTGTTAACCTTGTAAAAGCCATTAAACAAGTACAGCATTTAATGAAGATTGATAAAGACAACAAACCACATTTTATTGATGAACCTCATTTAACTATTGCCCGTAAACTTGCTCCCTGGCAATATGAAAATGCCTGGCTCGAATACAGTAACACCCCTTTTACAGGACGATTTATTGCGAATAATATGTTGCTGCTGAAAAGGCGGGAAGGCGAAAAAGGTTATCAAAAAATTCAGCGATTCGAATTCATGAATTTGCCTGTTGTTACAAAACAAGGAGAGTTGTTTTAGTTAGCCAACTGCATCCCTTCTATTAGCTTTTGTTGTGCCTGTGCCGATTTATTTCGGTATCACTCACTTCAATGCCTTGTTCTTTTATGAACAACATTATTTCCGTTGCTAACTTATTTGATTGAACCGTTAAGAAAGAAATTTTATGGAAGAGCAAATTGAAGAAAATGAAAATAACAGCACCTATAAAAAAGGGCGTGGTGCACAGATCAATACCAAAAATAAATTTTTGAAAGATGAAGTGGTTAGAGAACATGTAGAAGGTATTGATGACTGGATGGATAAAGATCTGCAGACACAGTACATTGATGTATTTCCAAAAAGCATTGTGAACAAAGTGGAAAGTCCGGATGTAGGAATGATGTATAGCATGAATCCTTACCAGGGTTGCGAGCATGGCTGTATTTATTGCTATGCAAGAAATTCATTTGAGTATTGGGGTTATAGTGCAGGATTAGATTTTGAAAGCAAAATATTGGTGAAAAAAAATGCACCTGAGCTACTTAGAAAATTTTTAATGAATAAAAATTGGGATGCAACACCCATCATGTTAAGTGGTAATACAGATTGTTATCAACCTGCAGAGCAAAAATTCCGGTTAACAAGAAAAATGCTTGAGGTATGTAATGAATTCAATCAGCCTGTTGGCATACTTACAAAGAATGCCTGGATTATCAAAGACAAAGACATCTTGCAGGAAATGGCCAGGAAAAGAATTTTATCTGCAATGGTTTCGATCACATCTTTTGATGATAAACTTCGAAGATTGATGGAACCGCGAACGGTAACGGCAAAACAAAGGCTAAAAGTGATTGAAGAGTTAAGCAATGCAGGTGTTCGTATGGGAATCATGATGGGGCCAATGATACCGGGACTAAATGAACATGAAATGCAACGGATAATGAAGGCAGCGAGAGATGCAGGTGCAACTTTTACTGCTTATACTTTTATTAGACTGAATGGTGCGATCAAAATTTTATTTCATGATTGGTTGTATAAAAACTTTCCTGATCGCGCAGATAAAGTGTGGCATTTGATCGAAGCAAGTCATGATGGAAAAGTAAATGATAGCAGATGGGGCATTCGCATGAGAGGCGAAGGAAACATTGCACAATTAGTGTCGCAGCAATATAAAAAATATGGAAAGTTATACGGTATGAATGAAGAGAGATGGGAATTGGATACAACTATTTTTAGGAGGCCGGGAGAACAAGGAAAGTTATTTTGAAGGAGAGAATGGATAATTATTGAATATCTTATAAAAGAAAATAATGAGTGAAAGAATTGTTGAAAAGTTAAGTATTCTAGCCGATGCTGCGAAGTATGATGTGAGTTGCAGCAGCAGCGGAAGCAAACGAAAGAATGAAAATAAAGGATTGGGTAATGCATCGAATGGCATCTGTCATTCGTACACAGAAGACGGAAGATGCGTATCGCTTTTAAAAATCCTGCTAACTAATCATTGCATTTTTGATTGCGCATATTGCATTAATCGAAAGAGCAATGATATTAAGCGGGCAGCTTTTACCGTGCAGGAAGTGGTTGATCTCACCATAAATTTCTATCGCCGCAATTATATAGAAGGTTTGTTTTTAAGTAGTGGTATTTTTAAAAATGCAGATTATACTATGGAACGCCTTGTATTGATTGCAAAGAAACTGAGAACAGAACATCGCTTTAACGGATACATTCATTTGAAAGCAATTCCTGGAGCGAGTGAAGAGTTGATTAAAGAGGCAGGATTATACGCTGATCGTTTAAGTGTAAATCTTGAAATGCCGACAGAGAAAAGTTTGGCATTCTTGGCTCCTGATAAGAAGAGGGATGACATGATCAAACCGATGAAGTTTTTAAAATCTGCCATTGAAGCAAACAATGATGAAAAGAAAGCTTCCAAAAAAACACCAATGTTTGCTCCAGCGGGGCAAAGTACACAAATGGTGATTGGTGCTACACCTGAAACTGATCTGCAAATTTTGTGGATGGCAGATCAGTTTTACAAGAAGATGCAATTAAAGCGTGTGTATTACTCCGGTTACGTTCCGATCAGTAACGATAATCGCTTACCTGCTATTGGCACCCCTGTCCCAATCATCCGTGAAAACAGATTGTACCAAGCTGATTGGTTGATGCGGTTCTATGCCTTTGATGTAAAAGAGTTGCTAGATGTACAGAATCCTTTGTTTGATATGCAAATCGATCCCAAATTGAATTGGGCATTGAAAAACCTGCATCTCTTTCCAATGGACATAAATAAAGTTGATTATAAAATGATCATCCGTGTTCCGGGTATCGGTATTGGCTCAGCAAAGAAAATTTGCGAAGCAAGAAAGCATCGACAATTGGATTTTGAGCATTTAAAAAAAATTGGAATTGCATTGAATAAGGCAAAGCATTTCATTGTTGCAAATAAGAATTTCGAACGTTTTGAAAGACAACCAGCACAAATTAAAGAGATAATATTGGCAGAAAGCCGTAGTAAGTATTTTAAAAATTTTTCGCAACAGATTAATTTGTTTTAGATGAAGCTACTGTTATACGATGGAACATTTGAAGGATTTTTGACTGCGGTGTTTGAAGTGTATGAATATAAAATTGAGCAACCTCAAATTAAGAGAGGTGATACAGTGAATGGAAGTTTATTTGGTGCTCCGCATATCATTCAAACAAATGATGCGAAAGCAAAAAGAGTGTTAAGTAAACTGGAACAAAAGATTTCAAAGACGGGCATAAATCAGTTGTATAAATGTTTTTTAAGTGAGTTGCGAGACATAGAAAATGTGTTGTTGGGGTATATACAATATGTAATTTTTGCGAAAAGCGAAGCGGAGAATGATTATGGACATCCCGATGTGTTGCAGCTACAGCAAATAAGTAAGAAAGTTTATAGAGAGAAGCATAGAATGGAAGCTTTTGTCAGATTTCAGTTAACTAAAGATGAATTGTATTATGCTATTATACAGCCTGACTATGATGTGCTGCCTTTGATCGCAAATCATTTTAAAGAACGATATGCTGATCAGCGATGGCTGATTTATGATTGCAGGAGAAAGTATGGGTTGTATTATGATCTTAATGAAGTGTCAGAAGTAATGATCGATTTTAATGAAAGCAGTATCGAAGGCCCTGATATTTATGATGAAAACGAAGGTCTGTACCAGCAATTATGGAAACAATATTTTGATAGTGTGAACATCAAAGCAAGGAAGAATATGAAGTTACACATACAACATGTGCCGAAAAGATATTGGAGATTTTTAATTGAGAAGCAATAAAGCAGCTAAGAAAAATGAATTAACTAAAAGTATGAATAAGTAAATCCTAAGGATTACAATGTTGCAAGTAACAGCTTAACCCCTACAATATACGTCTTAATCTACTTGCTTAATAACATCTTCACCACATCGTCCCTAAAATTATATCCTTGCATTTTCTTCAAATGCAATAGGTTTGCACCCCTAAGAAATAAAGATAAATATGTCGTTAATTGTTGTTGGGACAATGGCGTTCGACGCTATTGAAACGCCTTTTGGAAAATCAGATAAAATTATTGGTGGATCTGCAACTTATGTAGCTTACGCTGCAAGCAATTTTGTAAAACCTGTTCAACAAATATCTATTGTTGGTTATGATTTTCCAAAAGAAGAAATGGAACAACTTGCTTCAAGAGGTGTTGAAACAGATGGCGTGGAAATAGTGCCTGATAAAAAATCTTTTTTTTGGAGTGGAAAGTATCATCTTGATATGAATACTCGCGATACACTTGTAACAGATTTAAATGTTTTAAGTGATTTCAATCCCCTCGTTCCTGACAATTACCAGGGTACAGAATTTTTAATGCTTGGTAACCTGATGCCAAGCTTGCAGATAAGTGTGATAAAACAATTGAAGACAAGACCTAAACTTATTGTTCTTGACACGATGAATTTTTGGATGGATATAGCACTTGAAGATTTGAAAACAGCACTGACAATGGTAGATGTGCTGTTAGTGAACGATAGTGAAGCAAGACAATTAACAGGCGAATATTCACTTGTAAAAGCAGCGAAGAAAATTTTACAAATGGGACCTCGTTATCTTATTGTAAAAAAAGGTGAACATGGCGCTTTATTATTTAATGAATCGCATGTTTTCTTTGCTCCCGCTTTGCCATTAGAAGATGTATTCGACCCAACAGGGGCAGGTGATACCTTTGCAGGAGGTTTTATTGGCCATCTTGCAAAGACAAAAGATATTTCTTTTGAAAATATGAAAACCGCAATTATCGTCGGTTCTGCGATGGCAAGTTTTTGCGTGCAAAAATTTGGAACAGAACGCTTGAAATAAATAACCAAAAACGATATTGCTTCGAGACTCGAAGAATTTGTACAACTGGTAAATTTCGATATTGATCTCGGGTGAAAGAACATTGACTTAGTCTTATTTCATCATTGTTCTTTCAAGAATAAATCCTGTCAAAAATTCAATTTGCACAAGAACACTTCCTATTCCTTTTTATTATAATTTTTTTTCCCGATAGCTCAATGTAGTTTTATCACTGAATGCGTATTGATTTTTTTATAGCAAAACGTATTGCCTTTAACAGGCAAAAATCTTTCTCCCGTTTTATTATCCGGTTAGCAACTGCTGCCACTGCATTAAGTGTAGCTGCAATGATCATTACTTTATCTTTTGTTACCGGTTTTCAAAATACAGTAAGTCAGAAAGTATTTAGTTTTTGGGGACATATTCGTGTACAGCAATATGAGCCAACAAAAGCTTTAGTCGCAGAAGAAACTCCATTAAAAAATAACGATACAGTTGTACAAATAATAAAGCAAACACCGGGTGTAAGACAGGTTCAGGCGTTTGCAACAAAATCTGCAGTTATTGAAAAGAACCGGGAGATAGAAGGTGTTTTATTAAAAGGAGTAGATAAAAATTATGACTTCAAAAACCTGCAACCTTTTCTTGTTGCCGGAAAATGGATAGATTTTAAAGACACATTGTATAGTAAACAGATCGTAATTTCTGCACCTGTTGCAAATGAACTGCAGATAAAAGTAAATGATTCTGTTGCCGTGTATTTTATATCTGCCAATGAAGGTAAGGCAAGCTATAGAAAGCTGAATGTTTGCGGTATTTATAAAACAGGAATTGAAGAATACGACAAGCTTTTTGCCATTGGTGATATTCGATTATTGAGAAGGATCAACAACTGGGGTAATGATGAAATAGGCGGTTATGAGATCTTTTTGAATAATTATAAACAGATGGATACTATCAGCAATTTATTGTTTGATAAATTACCTGCAGCCTGGATAAGCCGTACAATACAGGAAGTGTATCCAAATATTTTCGACTGGCTGAATATACAGGACGTAAAC
>JAEZRL010000368.1 GCA_023440945.1 Bacteroidota bacterium | reverse complement strand
ACTCTTTATAGGCCTCACTTTTGCTTTATTCTTTATTATTGAATTAATGCAGCAAAAACCTGTTCACCCTGTACAATATGTTTTAGTCGGACTTGCATTGGTAATCTTCTATTCGTTGTTGCTTTCTATAAGTGAATTTCTACTGTTTAACCTCGCGTATTTAATTGCAGCAAGCGCCATTGTAATTCTTATAACCTTGTATGCAAAAGGGCATTTTCGCAGTTGGAAAATAGCGGGCATTTTTGGTATTTTGTTGACTGCTTTATATGGATTTATTTATATCCTGATAAGCTTAGAAGATACTGCCTTATTGGTTGGAAGTATTGGATTGTTTGCAGTGCTTTCTTTAATAATGTATGCAAGCAGAAAGATCAACTGGTACAACCCGATGTTAAATTATCCTGCAACAGCAATAGAAAAATAATTTTCTTACCGAAAAGAGAGATTGTTTTTATAAGAATAATCTCTCTTTCTATCATTACGCTTGCTGTTTATATTTTCCTTCACATTTTATCATTCCAGATGCAAACATTTAAAAATTAGCCACTTCTTAACGGCTTAGACTCTAACTTTGCATTTCAACTTTATACTCATGAAACGAATATGATGGACATATATTACAAAAGGTAATGCAAATGATTTATTCCATCATGAAGTTCCATCTGGCATTATTGTAACAATAAAAAGATTTTCAGATGAAATTTGGTGTTGTTGTTTTTCCAGGTTCTAACTGCGACAGAGATATGCATGATGCATTAAAAAACGATTTGGGTAAAGAAACTGTCATGCTTTGGCATAAGGATAAAGATTTAAGCATGTTTTCAACAGATGATTGTATTGTTTTGCCGGGCGGATTTTCTTACGGCGATTACCTGCGTTGCGGCGCTATTGCCCGCTTTAGTCCGATGATGCAAAGCGTTATAGAATTTGCAAATAACGGCGGTAAAGTGTTAGGGGTTTGCAACGGTTTTCAAATATTGTGTGAAGCAGGATTATTACCTGGTGTTTTATTACAGAATGGTCATCAGCAGTTTGTTTGTAAAAACGTTTATATAAAGCACAAGGATAATGAAACGTTGAAAATTCCGGTAGCACATGGCGACGGAAGATATTATGCAGATGAAAAAGTACTTGATGAGTTAGAAGCAAATGATCAGGTCATTTTCCGTTATTGCGATGCAAGAGGAAATGTAGGCTCTGTGGATGATGTTGATCTTGCTTACTATAATCCAAATGGAGCCGTAAGAAATATTGCAGGTATCAGTAATAAAGAGAGAAATGTTTTTGGAATGATGCCACATCCTGAAAGAGCTACAAACACTGCTTTGGGAAATGTAGATGGGAGAAAAGTTTTTGAAATTTTAGGGTTGAGCTGAGAAAGAATGAAGGCTTGGAAATTGTTGCGAGAGTGGGATAATTGCTCCAAAAAGAACAGAACGTACAAGTGAGTGACACAAGGGACGATGATGAGCAGCAATGCAGTTGGCCCAATAAAAATTTGATTTTATAAAAATACGTGATGATGATAAAAAAATTAATGCTGTTTTTGGTTTTATCTTTTGTTATTGCAAATGTGAATGCGCAAATAACTAACCCTGTTAAATGGTCTTACAGCGTTCAGAAAAAAGCAGATAAAGTTTATAATGTTGTACTTACAGCAACGCTTGTTAAACCCTGGCATATTTACTCCCAATTTACACCTGAAGGTGGCCCTGTACCAACATCTATTACTTTTAAAAATAACCCGTTGGTTGTATTGGATGGCAAAGCAAAAGAGAATGGCAGTTTAAAAACAGATCATGATGAAAACTTTGGTGTGGATGTAAAATATTTTGCTGATAAGGTCGAATTTATACAAACAGTAAAGCTGCGAAGTAATGCAAAAACAAGTGTTAGCGGCACGGTTGAATACATGGTTTGTAATGACAATAAATGCCTCCCTCCTGCCAAACAAAATTTTGCTGTTACCTTACAATAAATGATGTTGGATGATTAAATGGAAAAAGCTTTTTTTATTATCAACATCTTTACTTCTTTTTTCTGTTGCTGTTGTTGCGCAGCCAACTATTAAATGGAATTTTTCTGCAGAAAAAAATGATGGCAATGTATATGAAGTAAACGCTTTTGCGACTGTTCCACAGGGCTGGCATTTGTATGGCGTTAATACTTCTGTTGAAGGATTGGAAACAGCGCAGCCAACTTTTTCATTTGAATATGAAAAAGCAAAACCGGCAAATGAGTTAAGTGCTTCAGCAAAAAGTGAGGTAATAAGTGATGCAATTTTTAATAAAAAAGTAAATGCTTTTACAGGTGATGTAAGTTTTTCACAACACATACAAATTGATGGAACGATACCTTCTTCTTTAAAAGGAAATTTTACTGTGTATGTAGCAAAGAACGATGAGTTTTATCCGGTTGAAACGCCTTTTAATATCACACTCGAAGGAGGAACAACTGCACCTGTTGAAAATTCACGAATAAAATTATCAACGTTAGATATTGCAAATCCTGTTGCTGACTGTGGTGCAGCTGTGCATAATAGCAATGGTGGTAGTTTATTGAGTATCTTTTTATTGGGTTTTATTGGCGGATTGATTGCATTGGTTACCCCTTGCGTTTTCCCGATGATTCCTGTTACGGTTTCTTTCTTCACTAAACGAGCACCAAATAAAAAGATTGGTATTCGCAATGGTGTAACATACGGTTTGTTTATTTTTTTGATCTATGTTTTAATAAGTGTTCCTTTTCATATTATTGGTGGCGTTAATCCGCAGATATTTAATACTATTTCAACCAATGCCTGGCTGAATGTTTCATTTTTCGTCATCTTCATTGTTTTTGCCTTATCGTTCTTTGGATTTTTTGAGATCACTTTGCCCGGTTCCATTGCAAACAGGACAGATATGAAAAGTGGTCTTGGCAGCATTGGCGGTATCTTTTTTATGGCGCTAACTTTAGCGATTGTTTCTTTTTCCTGTACAGGCCCGATTTTAGGTTCTTTACTTGTTGGTTCATTAAGTGGCGGCGCCTGGCAATTAAGTTTCGGACTGGCTGGTTTTGGTATTGCATTGGCTTTGCCGTTTGCATTATTTGCTATTTTTCCTAATTGGTTAGAAGCTTTGCCAAAATCAGGTGGCTGGCTTGATACAACGAAGAAGATTCTTGCATTCATTGAACTGGCATTGGCATTTAAGTTTCTATCAAATGCTGATCTCGTAGAACACTGGGGAATTTTAAAACGTGAAGTTTTTATCGGCATCTGGCTTCTTATAAGTCTTGGTCTTACTGCATATTTGTTTGGATTTATTCGTTTGCCACATGATGTAAAGGGACAAAAAATAAGTACAGCAAGAAAAGCTTTAGGTGTGCTTGCTTTGCTATTTATAATATATCTTATTCCTGGTTTAACACAATCGAATTATAGCAACTTAAATGTGTTGAGTGGTTTCCCTCCTCCCCTTTCTTATAGTATCTATGGAAAGGATAATGTAAAAGGAAAAACGTTGGAAGCAAACGTAGTGAATGATTATGAAAAAGCGATCCAGCTTGCACGTGAGCAAAATAAACCTTTGCTGATTGACTTTACCGGCTGGGCCTGTGTTAACTGTAGAAAAATGGAAGAGAACGTTTGGTCGCAGCCGGATGTACATGATTATATCAGCGAGAATTTTATTCTTGTTTCGTTGTATGTGGATGACAGGGCCAAGCTTCCAATTGAACAGCGTACCACTTACACCACCAGCACAGGACAACAAAAGGATCTTACTACTTTGGGCGATAAATGGGCAACATTTGAAGCGGAGAATTTTAACCAAGCTTCGCAACCTTTATATGCTGTTTTAGATAAAGATGAGAAATTAGTAACTCATCCGGTTGGCTATACACCAAATGCAAAAGAATATCTTGAATGGCTGAAGTGCGGAAAAGAAAATTTTGAGCGCTGATTGTCTGAACCCTGATTTATAGATTTACCTGATTATTCAAATCATTTCAATCATTCCAAATCCAGGTTCATACATTCACGTTCAAACTAATTGATGTGTTTGTTTTATTATTCCCATTACAAACACACTTTGAACATGCCCCACATTTTCTATCTGGCTTAGTTTATTCACATGGAAATCGTAGTATGCATCCATATTTTCTGCTACTACCTTTAACATAAAATCAAATTCGCCGGAAATATTATAGCATTCAATTACTTCATTCAACTCTTGTATGATCTTAATAAATTTTCCACCTGCATTCTTGTTATGCTGCTTCAACGAAACATAACAGATCACCATTAAACCTTTCTTCACTTTTGCCTGATCAACCAGTGTTGCATATTGTTTTATCACACCTGTTTCTTCCATTCTTTTAATACGTTCATGCACCGGCGTTGTACTTAAGTGTACCTTCTCTGCAATTTCTTTTACAGTGTACCTTGCATTTTGCTGAAGCAGTCGCAAAATAGAACGAACCTTTTCATCCAAAATACCAGGGGCAGCAGATTCTTCTTTTTTTAGGGTTTTCGACATACCTTACTAAGCGTTTATTCTATTTAATAATTATATTTTAAAACTTTATTCTAAATTAAGGAGAAGTAATAGGATATTATTCTTAAACTTTTAATTTTGTCGTCACAAAACAAAATAATATGTCAACAGTTGCAAAAAACATTGATCTCAGTCTTCCATACAAAGTGAAAGACATTAGTTTGGCTGAATGGGGCCGCAAAGAAATTCGCCTGGCAGAAGCTGAGATGCCTGGTTTGATGTCGCTGCGTAAAGAATATGGCGAAAGCCAGCCTTTAAAAGGTGCTCGCATCGCAGGTTGTTTACACATGACGATTCAAACCGCTGTTTTAATTGAAACATTGATTGCTCTTGGCGCTGAAGTTCGTTGGAGTTCTTGCAATATCTTTTCTACACAGGATCATGCTGCTGCTGCTATTGCTGCTGCAGGTATTGGTGTTTTTGCTTGGAAAGGACAAACTATAGAAGAAGCTGATTGGTGTATTGAACAAACTTTATTTTTTGGAAGCACCGATCGTCCTTTAAATATGATTCTTGATGACGGTGGCGATCTTACCAACATGGTGCTGGATAAATATCCTGAGTTAGTACAGCACGTAAAAGGTATTTCCGAAGAAACAACAACAGGTGTACATCGTTTGTACGAAAGAATGGCTAAAGGCACTTTACCTGTTCCTGCAATAAACGTGAATGACTCTGTAACGAAATCGAAGTTTGATAACAAGTATGGTTGTAAAGAAAGTTTGGTAGATGCCATTCGCCGAGCAACAGATGTTATGCTTGCAGGTAAAGTTGCAGTTGTTGGTGGTTATGGAGATGTTGGTAAAGGTTCTGCTGCATCATTAAGAGGTGCAGGCTGCCGTGTGATTGTTACAGAAATTGATCCCATCTGTGCTTTACAGGCTGCCATGGATGGTTATGAAGTAAAGAAAATGATTGATGCGGTTAAAGAAGCAGATATTATTGTTACAGCAAGCGGTTGCCGTGATCTTATTGGGGAAAAACATTTCCGTGCAATGAAGGATAAAGCGATCGTTTGTAACATTGGCCACTTTGATATTGAAATTGATGTTGCCTGGTTGAATAACAATTATGGCAATACAAAAGATACGATAAAACCACAGGTTGACCTGTATGATATTGATGGAAAAGAAATTATTCTATTAGCAGAAGGTCGTTTGGTAAATTTAGGTTGTGCAACAGGCCATCCAAGTTTTGTGATGAGTAACTCTTTCACTAACCAGGTTTTGGCACAGATAGAATTATGGAAAAACCATGATCAATACGAGAATAAAGTGTATGTGTTACCTAAGCATCTTGATGAAAAAGTAGCACGTTTACATCTTTCAAAGATTGGTGTTGAGTTAGATGAATTAACAGATGTGCAGGCCGGTTATTTAGGCATCAGTAAAGAAGGTCCGTTCAAACCTGAGCATTATCGTTATTAATAACTTTTTTTCAATAATAAAAAAGCCGTTCCACAAAAAATGGAACGGCTTTTCTTCTGCGATACTATTTGATTATTTCTGAATAGAAAACTTCGCATTATCTTTTCTATCATTTGCTATCTGCATATAATACATCCCTGAAGCGAAAGAAGAGAAATTAAATTCAAACATATTCCAGCCTTTGTTTGCAAATTTCTTTTCTGTAAACAACACTCTCCCTGTTATATCATAAACGTTCACAGGTACGTTTTCTGACATATCACTATAAAATTCAACTCTTATCAATCCGTTTGACGGATTAGGTGAAAGTATAAGTCTGCTCTTCATTTCATCGCTGATCTTATCTGTAATTAAAGTAGAAGGACTCGTAACAGCACATTTTGTAACCTTTACAGCTGAAGACGTTTTACTGCATCCGTTACTGTTTGTCACTTTTACTTTGTATCTGCCGGTAGTAGTTGCAGTATAATTACGATTAGTTGCACCATTTATTGGAGTTGAGCCTTTTATCCACTGATATGAAAGCCCGGTACCATCATTAGCCTGCAGCGTAACAGAATTTGTAGTACAAATATCAAGACTGCCTAAAGGTGTTATCGTTGCTTTTGGTGAACTCACTATTACCTTAGTTTGAGGAGAAGTTGCGGTGCAACCATCAGCAGATTTTATTACAACTTTATAGCTTCCTGTTACTGATACGCTCAACTGTGCGGCTGTCGCGTCCTTGATAGCGGTACTTCCTTTATACCATTGGTAGGTACCCGTTAAATCGGAATTACCAGTTAATATAGTTGAAGTTCCGGAACATATTGTGATCGGCCCAGATGGGGTAACGGTTGCTGTTGGTGTTGTTACCTTTATAACCGTCCATTTAGAAGTACCTGTACAACCTGCTTCTGTAGTTATTCTTACTTTGTAGTAACCTCCCGATGATACTATTAATTGAGAACCTGTGGCACCACTTATGGGCGTATTAATGTTATTTTTATACCATTGATATGTACCGGACATATTGGAAGATGCAGTTAAGGTTATAGTTGTTCCTTTGCAAATGCTAACTGTACCTGAAGGAGTAACATTAACTTGTGGATTGACAACAGCAACCTTTGTTTTATCCGAAAGATCAGTACAACCAATATCGTTTGATTCAAGTACCTTGTAATTTCCACTCTTGGTTACAGTAAGTGTTTGACTTCTTTCACCCTCGATTATTGTCCCGTCTTTCAGCCATTTATACCGAAGGCCATTACCTGTATTGGCAGTTAAAACAACTGATGCACCAGTACAAATAGAAACTGTTCCGGCAGGAGTAACAGAAGCAGTGATACTACGTTGAGTAACATTTACAGGATCAGATGTATTAGAACAGCCGTTTGCATCGGTATAAGTAACAGTGTAAGCACCGGTGGTATTTACAGTGATGCTTTGTGTTTCAGCACCTGTGCTCCACTTGTTGCCTGTAGTTGCGCTTGAAGTAAGTGTAACGCTTCCGTCTGAACAGAACTGCAGCGGTCCACTGGCAGAAACAACGGGTTTTGCAGGCGGATTATTAACCGTAACCATGGAAGCGTCTGAAGTTGCATTGCATCCGTTATTCGTCACTGTAACCACATAACTGCCTGAAGAATTTACCATAATGCTTCGCGTATCTTCACCCGTACTCCAATTATTCCCTGTTGTAGCACTCGATGTTAATGTCACACTTCCGCCGCTACAGAAAGACAAAGGACCATTGGAAGTGACAGTAGGTTTAGGAGGATTATTATTTACCGTAATTGTTGCAACGCCTGAGGTTGCTGAGCCTTTTGTATTTGTCCAAACTGCATGGTACTGTTTACCGTTATCTGAAGCGCTTGTGGCAAAAGAATATGTACCGGAAGTGGCGCCCTGAATATTATTCCAATCTGTGCCATTTGTGCTGACCTGCCATTGGACGGAAGGAGCAGGATTTCCTGACGCTGAAGAAGATAGTGTTACCTGCACCCCTTCGCAGACTGTTTTGGAAGAAGGATCAGAGGTCACAACAGGAGCTTCTTCTGCTGGTAGCTCTGCACAACTGAAACTTATATTTTTAAGCGTTGGTGAAAAAGCAGTGTTTGTGGTACTTAACGAAGCCTGGTACTGAATATATCTTCCGTTCGTTCCTACTTCATCACCAGAAGAAGATACAGGTGTAAAATCACTCCATGTTCCATCAGGTGTTGCCGTATTTCCTGTTCTTACAGAAATGTTTAAAGCAGTTCCAGCAGGTAAATTAGCATTCCATGTCACGGCCCCCCATACTTTAGTAACACCTGCATCAAAAACACGTGAAGTAAAAGTACCACTAGCGGAATAGGGTAATACATGTATCCAATCTACACTTATTGAAGCATTTGAAAAAGAGCTGATGGCGGGCCGCATGAGCACATTTATAACTGCAGTTGTTGTATGAACAAGAATACCATCAATATAATAATTGAAAGTATTATCAGTCGCCCATTCAATTCTGAACAGATGAGGAGAACCTATAAGGTTTGCTACTCCTGTAATCGGGAAATCTTCCCCTGTACCGGCGGAAGTCCTTGCATATAAAGTGGTTGTACTGGAAAATGTACTAAACATTGCCCAGGGGCCATCCCAATAAATTCCTCCTGTACTTGTTGCATCTGATCCTGCACCAAAACCGATGTGTTGATTTGAAACAGCACCAAATGTAGCAGCAAACTCGAGATACGTTCCCGGGCCAAAATATGCAACAGAATTAAAACGAGATGCATTGACCAAAAGCGAACTTCCGGAAATAGAAAAAGTTCCTCCATCCTGCCAGGTAAAACCGTTCCATTCAGTGACAGGAGGTAATTCATCAAACTCTGTTGCTATCGTTGGATTAAGAATTACCTCACCATCTTCTGTAGTTGAGATGTAAGTTGCGCCATTTGTACTTCCCGCTTTAAAATCCGTCGATGTTTGATCTGTAAAGCATGTAGAAGATTGTGCATTTACCAACGTAGTCAGCAACACAAATACTAAAATGCATACAGCTTTGTAAACAATAAAAGTTTTGGGGCATGGATGATCAAATTTCTGAATTTGATACGTAATGCTGTTTGATGACAGGTACATTTTTTTCATATCATTATATTTATTGGTTGCAACAATAGATGGCCTTATAGCATACAGTACAATTTGTATTACTAAAGCCTTTCAGAATTGATGGTAAAGTCAACTCAACACTAACAGAAGGAAAGAAGAAACGTACTCCAATAAAAGAAGCTGAACTTCTTACTTATGGTTTTTGATTAAGATTATGGATCGGGTAAGAGATTAGAAACAGAATCAGTTGTTAAGCTTTTCTCTTAAAGCAGTTTTGTCTTGAATAACACATACTAAAATATAAAATGGAAATGTAGAAACATACTTAAATAAAAATTAAATGCCTCTTAATATTTATCCTCATTATTGCATTTTTCATAATAATTATTAACTTATCTAACCAAAAATCTTTAAGAACGGTTTGAAGTTTGCAGTTGAAGTGTAAACATTAACATGAAAACAATTCGTGTTCCTTATAATGGAAAAGTTTATTCCGTTGAATATGATGAAGAGATGATTGATTTGAGTATGACGCCTATTGGTTTTCTAAACGTCTATACTGTTTTTATTAATAATGAAGAATTGCAACAATTAACAGGTAAACATTTTACTATTTTGCATAATTCTACTCAAACCGTAAATCCTTGTTTTGCTGATACGCCGAATACTGAGGCTTATAATCTAAAGAAAACAATCGCACAACAAATAATGAACAATGCCAATGAGTAAACTACCTAAATTCTAAATAAGAATGATGAAGATTTAAACATGTTTAAAG
>JAEZRL010000364.1 GCA_023440945.1 Bacteroidota bacterium | reverse complement strand
GGGTAAAACGATAGATTTCCAGGATGAAGCAAGTGCGGGACCTTCACCTTTAGCAAAGTAATTGTTTAGTTTTCCTTTTATAAAAAGTGTGTTTATTGCAAGCAATTTTGTAACGCTTACAAAAACTTCAGACACAGAAGACTGGCAGGATGTAATTCCAACCATCAAACAGTTTTTGAAAGAATATCTTGAAAACGGCGGCGTTATTATTAATGAAGATGAGGTGGCGCAAATAAAGCATGAAGCAAGCAACGCCGTTTCTGCAGATGATGACGATGTAGTTGTGCGTATAAAAGAATTGCTTGATAATTATGTGAAACCTGCAGTGGAAATGGACGGCGGCGCTATACAATTCAGAAGTTATAACAGCGGCGTTGTGAATTTAATGTTGCAGGGAAGCTGCAGTGGCTGCCCTTCTTCAATGATAACTTTAAAAGCCGGTATAGAAGGCATGATGAAAAGAATGATACCGGAAGTGAAAGAAGTTATCGCGGAAGCAGAATAAAAAAATTGTGTGTGAATATTAAGAGCGTTTCATCTGGTGGATGAGGCGCTTTTTTATTGGTGAAAACTTTGATGTAAACTTTTAGACGAGTGTAAGTTATATTTTATCATTCCTGTTCATTGGCAACAATTTTGAAGGTTATTATAGCAGTAATAACTGTTGTAATTGTTTATAATTACACCTATTGCTCTCACAATTGAAATAAAAAGACATGGGTACACAAAACTTTGAACTTTTGGTGGATGGTGTTCCTTACGTGGTTAAAGCAACGCCCTACGATTTTAATGCAGAAACAAGGTATCTTGTAAGTTTTAACGGAAGTGATGAATATGTTTTTGCCTGGGATTCAACTTTGTCACAATTTACAGCAATTGGTGATGAAGGAGTTGACATTCCGGATAATCTGGAAATAGCCATTGCGAACAGGTTGCAGGCAGTTAATGTTTAATAAAGGTTGAGCATAGCAGAAAAGCAGGCGTTATTATTTAAGCGCTTGCTTTTTTGTTTTCTTTATTACCGCAGATGTAAAAATTGTTTTTCATTTTTACAGTGATTGTACTTTAGCAGTAAAACTTTTTTTACAATGATATCAAACCACGAAATAGATTACAAGATTTATGGCGAAGAGATGCAATATGTAGAAGTAGAACTGGATCCGATGGAAACAGCTATTGCAGAATCAGGCGCTTTTATGATGATGGATGATGGTATTCAAATGCAAACAATTTTTGGAGATGGAAGTCAGCAGCAACAATCTGGATTACTGGGAAAATTATTCAGTGCAGGTAAGCGATTGCTGGTAGGGGAAAGTTTGTTTATGACGGCCTTTACAAATATCGGCCAGGGAAAAAAAAGCGTAAGCTTTGCTTCTCCCTATCCCGGAAAAATTATTCCGCTTGATCTTTTACAGTTGGGCGGAACGATTATTTGTCAAAAAGATGCATTTCTCTGCGCTGCTAAAGGTGTAAGTGTTGGCATTGCCTTTCAAAGAAGATTAGGCACAGGATTATTTGGTGGCGAAGGATTTATTATGGAAAAGTTACAAGGAGATGGAATGGCTTTTATGCATGCTGGCGGTCATGTTTTTGAAAGATATTTAACACCGGGAGAAACATTAAAAATTGATACGGGTTGTCTTGTTGGTTTTACACAAGGAGTTGATTATGATATTCAATTTGTAGGAGGTATAAAGAATACAATTTTTGGTGGCGAAGGATTATTCTTTGCTACATTGCGTGGTCCGGGAAAAGTGTGGATACAAACCTTACCTGTAAGCAGACTTGCATCAAGAATATTAAGTTACGGTACTGTTAACAGAAAAGAAGAAGGAAGCATTTTAGGTGGTATAGGAAATATGCTGGATGGCGATGGATATTAAACATTAATGATAGTCTTAAAAAGAATGAGCTTATTAAAAGAAAAAACCGCCCAATCCAAAAGGCGGTTTTTTTAAGAGAGAGAGAGCAATCCTTGAAATCCAAAATCCAAAAATCCAATTATATTACTATTCTAAAGTTTTTAATAGAAGCATCTGTAATGATCTGAAGATTGTATAAACCTTTTGAACAATTAGATAGGTTTAATTCTTTTGTGCTGAAGCCTTGTGATACATTCATTCTCGCAGAAAAAACTTTTCTTCCCATCACATCAATAACATTCACAATAGCGTAGTTGGCTGAAGCTGATTTCATATTAAGTTTAAGGGATTTGGTGAACTTGTTTACATCGTAGCTTGTTTGAAACGCTTTCATGTTCATTTTTTCTTCAGAAGAACATGATTCAGTTGAAGAATTATTATCAGCAGCGCTTATAGTTTTATTTACATCAGCATAAGCAACGGTTGCATTTGAAGTAACAGCAGTGATCTGAGCATTTACACTTACTGAGAAGATTGTTGCGAGGATGATGATTAAGGTTCTCATGATATTTGGATTCTTATTTTCTGTTTTCGTTTTACGGTTACTAATATGTCCAACCAAATGCCAAACGATTTTTTTATCACAACTAATTGATAATCAATTGAAAATTTTTATAGAATAATGCAAAACCTTCCTAAAAAGAATAAGTATTTCCAAAAACAGGAATAGAGAAGTTTTAAATGCTTTTAAGAGAGATGAATAAACCTGTTTTTATATTTGATATATTAAATATGTTTTTCTTTACATTTACAAATCCTGTTATCCACTAAATGAGTTGTAAGCGATTTATCCATTTGGTATTGTTTTAGCGCTTACTATCATTTAAAAATTTAAACATGAAAAACGACTACAATACTTCTGCAGAAAAAATATCTAATCCTTCTGTATCTGCTGAAGAGCATCTTAAATTAATGGCTGATTATGCACCTGTAATGATGTGGATAGCGGGTTTGAATAAAGGATATAATTATTTAAACAATGGCTGGCAAAATTTTACTGGCAAAACAATAGAAGAAGGAATAGGTGATGGTTGGAGTAAACTAATTCATCCTGATGATGTTCAAAAAACGCTTTCTGCCTATAAAGCTCATTTTGATAAACAAGAGCCTTTTAAAATTCAATACCGTTTTCACAGACATGATGGCGAATACCGTTGGATATTGAACAATGGAGTGCCACATTATGATGAACAAGGAAATTTTACAGGATATATTGGTTCCTGTATAAATATCTCAGAAATAAAAGAGTTAGAGGAAAGAAGAAA
>JAEZRL010000252.1 GCA_023440945.1 Bacteroidota bacterium | reverse complement strand
ACGTGTTTCAGGCTATGTAAAAGAAGTATTGGTTAATGATTATGATAGTGTAAAAGCCGGGCAGCTTCTGGTTCAGTTGGATGATGCCGATCTTCAAACACAATTATTACAGATGGAAGCAGATCTTCATGCTTCTGAAGCGGATATTGCGAATGCAAAAGCTACATTAAACAGCACTATTGTTTCCCTCGGAACGAATAAAGGAAATATTAGTCTTGCAGATGTTAAACTTCAACAGGCCAAAGAAGATTACGAAAGGAACAAAAACCTTTTTGCTGAACAGGCTATAACCAGAAAACAATTGGACGACAGCAGGTTTGCTTACGAACAAGCTTTACAGCAGACAAAAAATTCACAAACGGAATTGGGCTCAGCCCAAAGCCACATCAACGTAATAAAAGCGTCAATTGAAAAAGCTGAAGCTGCGGTGGAAGCGAAGAAAGCACAGATACAGGAGCAAAAATTAAAGATTTCCTACACAAAAATTTACGCTCCTACAGCAGGTAAAATTGGAAAGAGAAATATTTCTGCAGGACAATTTATACAAGCAGGCACTCCACTTTTTTCCATTGTGAACGACACAGCTTATTGGGTAGTTGCCAATTTTAAAGAAACGCAGATAAAGCAGTTTCATGCAGGTATGCCCGTAGAAATTGAGTTAGATGCTTATCCTGACACTGAAATTCACGGAACACTCGAAAGCGTAAGCGAAGCAACGGGTGCAAAATTTTCTTTACTGCCTCCTGATAATGCAAGCGGCAACTTTGTAAAGGTAACACAACGTGTTCCGGTAAAAGTGCATATTGATGAGATCAATAAGTACAAGAATATCCTTCGCGCAGGTTTGAGCGCTTATGTAATCGTTCCCGTTAAATAAAAAACATGTCAGCAAAAGGCTTTGCAAAATTCATAGTTGTATTAACAACTGTTTCTGCTGCCGTGATGGAACTCATTGATACTTCCATCGTAAACGTTGCATTGACCGATATGGCGGGAAGTCTTGGTACAAGCATCGAAGATATAAGCTGGGTCATCACTTCTTATGCTATCGCAAACGTTATCATCATACCACTTACCGGGTTTTTGGCCGAGTATTTTGGACGCAAGAATTATTATCTCGTTTCGATGGTCATCTTCACGTTCGCCTCGTATATGTGCGGACAATCGACCGGTCTCGTTGAAATAATTATCTGGCGTTTCGTACAAGGTGTTGGTGGCGGTGCGTTGTTATCCACTTCACAGGCTATTTTATTTGATGCTTTTGAACCGCAGGACAGGCCGATCGCTTCCGGTTTATTTGGAATGGGATTGGTACTCGGCCCAACATTAGGCCCAACATTAGGTGGTTATATCATTGAACATTTGTCCTGGCCGATGATCTTTATGATCAACATCCCGATAGGCATCATTGCAACATTACTTACTTATACTTTCATAGAGAAAAAACCGGGTGAGGGTAAGAAAAAGCAAAACATTCATATTGATTACAATGGTATACTTCTGCTTGCTGCAGGTATTGGTTGTTTGCAGTTTGTTTTGGAGAGAGGAGAATCAGAAGACTGGTTTAGCAGCAATGCAATAAGAATTTGCTCTGTAATCGCTGTTGTTGGTTTGATAGGTTTCATCATCTATGAATTAAGGATCAAAAACCCGGCAGTTAACTTAAGAGTGTTGGGCAACCGTAATCTTGCCTTTACAACCATCTTCACTTTTGTGGTCGGTATAGGTTTATTTACTTCTGTTTTTGTGTACCCTGTATTGGCGCAGCGGGTGCTTGGATTTAATGCTTACGAAACGGGGTTATCACTGTTACCGCCAACGCTGATTGGCGTTATAATGATGCCGATAATTGGGCGAACGATGAGTAAAGGTGTATCTCCCATTCCCTTCGTGGTGGTTGGTTTCCTGCTTTTTGGCGCTTATGCATGGACGAGTGCAGAGGTTAGTCCGGATGTAGGTAAGTGGGATTTCTTTTTTCCTCTAGCCTTACGTGCATTTGGTTTATCAATGGTAAATCTTCCTTTGATCAACCAGGCAGTTGCAGGTTTGCAACCAAAAGATTACCCGGCCGGTATTGCACTCAACAACATGGTGAGGCAGTTAGGCGGCGCTTTTGGTATCGCCTTAGCAAATAACTATATCGCTCACCAGTATGCGCAGCACAGAACAGACATGGTGTCAAATCTCACTTATGGCTCACCGCAGTTATCAGAAAGATTAAATGCCATATCACAAGGGCTTTCAGCAAAGACGGGTGCGGATGTTGCGGGTGCAACAAACCAGGCCTATGCAATGATCAGCAGTTCGGTCGACAGGCAGGCGTATTACCTGTCTTACTTAGATACATTTCGATGGATAGCCATTTTCTTTATAATAGTAATACCGCTGGTAGGTTTTTTAAGAGTGAAGAAAAAATCAGCGCAGGAAGCCGCAGCCGCAATGGCAGCCGCAGCAGAAGCGCATTGATCAAAAACAAATTAGCAGATGAAAAAAATAATTTATACAGGTTTAGTTGTATTGTTTGCATTAACAACACAAGCACAGCAGGTACAAACAAACGATGATCTGAAAAGTTTAATAAACAAATCCTTCGGCTATTTTCCGCAGGTGAAGGAAGCGGAGCAGGCAATACATTCTTCGCAGGAGAAAGTTGATCTTGCAAAGATGAATCCTTTGTCTGTTGCAGGCGATGCTTCTTATACCTACGTGAAACCAAAGATCGTTTTACCCTTTCCGATGGGGCCTAATGGCGAGATAGAGAACTTTCAGTTTGCGCCTGTTCATAATGTAGATGCAGCCATTGATGCAAACTATACTTTGCTTGATTTTGGAAGAATAAGGGCAAATGTTGAACGTGCAAAAACCGATCTTAAATATGCCACACATAACGTAGAAAATGTAAGAGAGCAACTGGCTTACCAGGTAGCAAATATTTACTACAATGTTATTTATTATAAACGTGCCATCACTATACAAGACAGTGTTCTATCTTATCTTAATGAAAATAAAAGAATCATTAATGCTCAATTGCAAAATGGCTCTGCTTTAAAGATTGATATTTTAAATATACAGGCACAGATTGATGCCGAACAAAACCGCAAAGTTGATCTTCAAAACTCTTTACAAAAACAACTCCACCTGCTTGCTTATACAACAGGTATAACACAAACAGAAGGTACTGGTTTCGACTTTAATGTTCTGTTGCAGAACACAGATTCAGCTTTGAACATTGCACAGGAAAACAACATTGATTTTGTCCTGGCAAAAGATAAGGTGGAGCAGGCAGAAGCAGATCTAGCCATTACAAAGCTTACACAACGGCCCTCCGTTGTTTTGCATGGAAGCTCGGGTTATAAAAACGGTTACGTTCCCAATGTAAATGAAATACGTTTCAATTATAATGCAGGTGTAACGCTAAGGGTGCCCATTTATAGTGGTGGCAAAACAAAACAACAGGAGCGGTTGAACGAAAGTCTTATCCGTCAAAATCAACTGGCTGTTGAAACACTGAGCAATAATTATAAGAAAGATATAGAGCAGGCATTAACAGATATTAAAACAAATATCGAACGCATTGAAAATACCGGCGGACAAATAGAACAGGCAAGGGTTGCACAACAACTGGCAACAAGCCGTTTTATGAATGGCGTGGGTACAAATCTTGAGATCACCAATGCCAGTACTAATTTACAGAGGGCAGAGTTTACAAGACTACAGTACGAATATCAGTTGTGCCTGGCAAAAGTTCAGTTAGCAAAATTATTAGGATACAAATACTGGTAAATTTTACAGTTGGTTTGGTGAATCAGGCCGCCTCTGCATTTGCAGGGCGGCTTTTTTTGGAGGGTCTATTTGCCTGCAGAAATAGAATTGAAAAGAATGCAATAAAAGATATTGTTTATAATGTTCTTCTTATCATTTTAAACATGACTACTGGATAGTGGCGCATAACACAAGCTTACTTTTTAAATACTGCAATTATTTGTAGCCGCAATTTATTTCGAACCAGCGATTTGATCATGCTTTGTTGCAGGTGTGAAGTTTACCCAACACTTTATATCAATTTTCATTCTACAGCCAACCGACACCAGTTTCGGGGAAAAAAGTTTCGGCGGCGAAGCTAAAGCACCCCCTTCGATGCAAAAAGGTTCGACCGAGGAGAAAATAACTCCAGCTCCGGTGCAAAAAGGTGCAACGGCGGAGAAAAAAGAGGCGATTTGTCTGCACCAACCCTTCAAAACGCTTCATTCAGGCGATAAAAAAAGAGGAAAGGCTTTTCAAATCGTTTCCCCTTTATGCCTCGAGGCAATGCTACGCTGCTGCAAGCACCTCCTTCTTTCTTGATTGTTCAAAGCGCGTTTTCAAGTCATCATAAATGGATTTGGACCACTTCTTTCTTCCGGGTTGGCGCCTCAAAGGTGTGGGAATAATTTTTACATTTCAATTTAACGGTTGTTTTTAAAATATCAATAATTTAAGTTATATCCTTGCTGAATACTTCAAACGGACGCTGAAGTGAGTGACACAACGAAGATGAGCAGTGAACTTTAGCCGGTAATAAAAAAATACATGAAACAAAAACCGATACACCCTGCATTAGAATCTTATTTGGAAGGAAAAGTTTTATTGATTGATAAACCGCTGCATTGGACATCTTTCGACGTGGTGAAAAAGATAAGAATGATAACCAAAATATCAAAGATTGGTCATGCGGGAACTTTAGATCCTTTAGCAACAGGCTTATTAATTATTTGTACAGGAAAATTCACAAAAAAGATCAACGAATATATGGGTATGGAAAAAGAGTACACAGGCAGCATAACACTCGGCGCAAGCACTCCTACTTTTGATCTTGAAAGCGAGCCTTATAATCCAACCGATATAAGCCATATTACTGCAGAAGAATTGCATGAAGCAACCAAACATTTTACGGGAGATATTATGCAAGTTCCACCTGCTCATTCTGCAATAAAAAAAGAAGGCAAGCCTGTTTATCTTGCGGCACGAAAAGGCGATGATGTAGTGTTAGAGCCAAGACCTGTTACTATAAAATCATTCGAGATAAAAAAGATTGAATTACCGCTTGTTTATTTTAAAGTTGTTTGTTCAACCGGAACATATATCAGAAGCCTTGCAAATGATTTTGGGAAACATTTAGGTGTCGGCGGTTATTTAAGCAGTTTATGCAGAACAAGAATCGGCGAATTTACTGTGCAACAGGCACAAAGTATAAATGCGTTTGAAACAGAAATACAAAATTTAAAAGCTGATTATTTAGAAAGGCAAACCAATGCCTAATTGAATAGCAAAATTGTTTCGGTTTGGAGAAATAACGTTACCTTTTTCATCGCGTTTTTCAAATTCATAATTTCTCCAGGTGAAATCAGAGAAATCGAGCCAGCCGTTGTTCGCTCTTCGCGCAGGATCTTTCAGTTTCAAACCAAAATCAACCCTAACCAAAAAATAACTGAAATCAAAACGCAAACCGGTTCCAATACCAATCGCAATATCTTTGGCTAAACGATTCAATGAAAACTCGCTGTTGGGATTATACGGATTCTTTTTGATGTTCCAAATGTTTCCAATATCTGTAAACAAAGCACCATTTAATTGTAATGAACTTATTGTTGCAATAGGATAACGATATTCGATATTTGCTTCTAACTGCATATCGCCATAACGATCACGAAATGCACTTGTTTTGGTTCCCGAAGTATCATTTAATATAGAGGAACCCAAACCCAATTGTCGCAGTGACCATGCACGCATACTGTTTGGTCCGCCTGCAATAAATTGTTTATAAAACGGAAGTGTGTTACCGATTTTTCCATAATTATATCCAATACCGCCAAAACCTCTGAAAGCAAGTGAAGTTTTTCTAAAGTTGATGATATGCCGGTATTCTCCTTCCAGCTTTAGATATTGGTAAATGTTGTCCTGCAAGTCTTTTATTCTTCCGAAAATTCCACCTGCTTCTTCAATACTCATGCGAATAAAATTTACATGATGCGCATTAGGTGATGTAGGATAAGACACATTGAACGAAAGTTGCTGGCTTACAATAGAGCCGGTGTTGAAAGCATTTCGCAGGTAAGGATTCACAATAAAAGCAGAGTCAAGCAAGCGCAATGTATCAAGAGAATACAATTCGATGTTCAATGGCTTATACTGCCAAACTTTATTTCTTTTTTTCCATTCATAACCCCAACCCATAACGAGAGAACGTAATCTGAAGAAATCCTTGCGTTCGGAATAGGCAGCATTTACACCAACCAAAGTTCTTACACCATCTAAGTTTCTTCTTCCTTTTACTTTAAATGGAACAATGAAATTGGGAAAACTAAATGTTTGTCCTAAAGATGATTGAAACGTTTGCAGTAGTGCATTGTTTTTATCAAAACTCAGTTCAACACCATTGCGGAAATTGGTGGAAGATTGAATAGCACGCTTCCAAACATTCCTGTTTCTGTAAGTGGTGTTAATGGCTAAACCAAACAAATTTCCAACGCTTAAAAAATCCCCGGTGTTACGGCTTGCTTCCAAATCAATCGTAAGATTATTTTTTACTGCAGGTACAAGAAAATAATGAAAATCAACTGTATCATCCCGTACAACAGTTCTCGAATCAACTGTTTGCCAGGCACCAATAGCGCTGAGATTATTCATCGTTTTCAAATAAAAGTTCTCATTATACAGATCACCTTTTTTCATGAAAGTGTGCAGTCGCAGTGGTTTGAATTTGAAGAGGTCACTATCGCCAAATTCTGTAAATTCTCTTCTTTGATATAAGACATTCAGATCTTTTCCGATCAAGCTATCAGGAACCTGATTGAAAGCAGTTTCTGGATAATAATAAATGTTACCGATATAATATTTATTATAAACACTTGAATCTTCAAGCGGCAAAGTATCTTTTACAACAACTGTACTCGTCGGATTTTGTTTTCGTTTCTGCGCTTCTTCGGCAATTAATGCAGCCTGTGCAAAAGGATCAAGCGTTAACTGGAGCAAAGCAGTATTGGTTGTATCAACTTCTGCATAAATATTATCACGGTTCATTTTAAAATAACCGTTTTGGCGGTATAAAGAGATCAACCGGTCAAGTTCGTTATTAATAATGTCTTTTGTAAAAACGGTTTTACCGGGTTTTATCGTACTGTTCTTTGCTTCCTGTAAAGAAATTTGTTCAAGAGTGGTGTCATTCAAATCATATCCAAGCGAATCAATAATTGTTGTTTTACCCGGATCAATATTCATTTCAACAGTTGTGCGCAACTGATTTTTAAAGGTATCAATATGAAATGTATCACTTAACTGTGCATAATAATATCCCTGCGATTGCAGGTAAGCATCCATGAATTTTTTAGAGCGTGTAATATTTGTTGTATCAAAAACCGGGGGATTTTTTATCTTATAAAAAAAACCAAACTGCTGTACTCTTGGAACACGTAAACTATCATCCCAATAATTTTGTAGTGATGAGGATAATTTTTTCTTCTCATCTTTGGGAACATCATTATCCAGAATGATTTTGTTATCAAAAACAAAAGGTGTATCAACAGGATAATTTTTTACAGTTGTTCTTTCCTGCACAGAACAGGAAGAAAAAAAGCAAACCACGATAATCGGAACAAAGCATAAAAAACGAAGAGGCTTGCTGCAAAAATTCATAAGTATGATTAGTAGAAATGAGGCCAAATATATCCAAAGTTTATACCACAAAAAAAATCGGGATGAAGAAGGTGTGTTTGTTGCAGAGGGGCCAAAACTACTGGAAGAATTTTTAAACAGTGATTTTGTTATCCGGAAATTGTATGCGGTAAAGGAATGGCTGCATCAAAAAAAATTGAATGTACCTGTAACAGAAGTTACGGAAACAGAACTACAGCGAATATCTCATTTTGAAACAGCAAACAAAGTTTTGGCTGTTATTGAAAAAAGAAAATTGAATGAACCAAAACTGGATAATAAAATAAGTATTGCCCTGGACGGCATTCAGGATCCCGGAAATTTAGGAACGATCATACGCATTGCGGATTGGTTTGGAATTGATACAATTATTGCAACAAAAGATACTGCAGATGTATATAATCCAAAAGTTGTTCAGTCAACAATGGGCAGTTTGATAAGAATAAATGTTTTTTATACTGATTTAGGGAATATTATTAAAAACACTTCCATTCCGGTTTACGGAGCATTACTTGAAGGAACAAGTGTGTATGAAATGAATGCTATACAGGAAGGTATTTTAGTGATAGGTAACGAATCAAAAGGAATAAGAAATGAACTTTTACCTTTTATAAAAAAAGCAATCAACATTCCTCAAAAAGGAAATGCTGAATCGTTAAATGCAGCAGTGGCAACGGGAATAATTTTATCACATTTGATAAAATAAAAATGATTTTTTGGATGAAAACAAAGGTAGCTTGTTCTAAAGTATGATGCCACGAAGACAGAGTTATTAATTTGTGAGAGCATTTACAAATGAATAACAAACTCAGTGTACTCTCCTTCTTTCGTATTCACACTTATTTCTCCACCATGTGCTTTAATGGTATCATAACTTAAGGAAAGTCCTAAACCCGTTCCAATACCTGTTGGTTTTGTTGTAAAAAAAGGTTGAAATATCTTCTGCAAAACTTTTTCAGAAATGCCTGTTCCATTGTCTTTTATAATAAGAACAACACCATATTGTGTATCAATCGAAACATCTTTTTTGGTGATTACTGTTACAACTGGTTCGTAACCTGCTATTCCCATTTTTTTCTTTTCAGTAACAGCATAAAAAGCATTATTAAAAAGATTTAATAAAACCCTTCCGATATCCTGGGGAACGATATTTATTTTTTCGATCGTTGGATCGTAACTGGTATCAAAGTGAACATTAAAAGTTTTATCCTTTGCACGAAGGCCATGATAACTCAACCTTAAGTATTCATCCACCAATGCATTTATATCCATTAATTCTTTAATGCCTGTAGTAGTTTTCGAATGCTGAAGCATTCCTTTTACAATAGCATCCGCACGTTTGCCATGATGCGTTATTTTGGAATTATTTTCCTTGATATCAGTTGCAATATGCATCGCTTCATTTATGTTGCCAGAGGTCAATTCCTGGTTCATTTCATCAATCAGTTCCTGGTTAACTTCTGAAAAATTATTCACGAAATTGAGAGGGTTTTGAATCTCATGCGCAATACCCGCTGTAAGTTCTCCCAGCGAAGCCATTTTTGCAGCGTGAATGAGTTGATTTTGTGTGTCAGTTAGTTCGGTAAGTGCTTCCTGCAATTCTTCTTTTTGCTTCAACAACTCTGCTGTACGCTCTGCCACCATTTCCTCCAGTTCATCTTTTTTTGCTGCAATAATTTTATGTTGCTCTTCTTCTGCAATTATTTTAGCCCTTTCTTTTGCTAATGCTTTTTGTTGCCTGTTAAAGATGATCAATTGAGTTACCATCCAAATGATAGCAAAAGGATAAATAAATTCTGTGTAGAATTTCAACCTTTCAAAAAATTTCCCTTTACCTGCTTCGGCTATATCCGTTATAATAGAAGCAAGAATAAGCGGAAGCACCGCAAACATCACAGTTCGCAGGTTTTGGAATTCCTCTCTTTTAAAAATGATCCACAGTAATAGCAAAACGAAAGCATGCCAGACCCAATCAATCAAACCCTTTTCAAAGACAGTTAGATTGAGCACAAATAAAACACCAATGCCATAGAGTATGTATTTAGAAAGTTCAAGCCAATCCGGTCTGATATTATCGCGCTTTAAAGTTTTACGCAGTTGCTGAACAATAAAAAATGCTATAAACGGTTCAAGTGACATAAGCAGAATAGTAATTCAAACATAATCAACAAAAATTAAAATCAGGATAAGAAAAAGAACAATAATTTTTATTTCAAAATGGCTTAAAAATAAAAATTATGACCATCTGTATAGAGGAGTCCCGGCAATCAATATTTGAATCTCTGGAAAATGGATTAAACTTCAAAACAAAAGAGGTTATCTTTTTCAGACAACCTCTTTGTTTTTTTTAATACTTACAAAAATTACTGAGTAATCGTTGCGTAAAAAACAATATCATTAAAGTCATGATCGCATTTCTTTTTTGTTCTGTCTGTATCTTCAAAGCCGATCAATATTTTATTTTCTTCAGGATATTTCATCAGGATGGCGTGTTTTTTCAAAGCTGGATCAACTTCCGGATTTAAAACATCATTAGAACAGAAGTGTACAACTGTACTGTCTAAAGTTTTTAAGTCTGGTTTCCACGCACTTTGCATAATTACAAAACCAATAGATGTGCCTGGATTAAATCTTCCAATTTTTACTTTATCGCCTGGTTTAAGTTTTGTTCCCTTGCCGCAGCTTGGAAAAATGTAAACTATTTCTTTGATATCATCTGCTGTTTTAGGCGGATCGTTGGTTGGGTAAGTATAAAAACCAAATGCATTAGCAAGAGCTGTATGCTGAAAAACAAAAGTTACTACTACGTCTGATGGCTGGGTAATGGTAATGTCACCAATTTCAGGATTGTTAAGTAATTCAGGATGTGTCGTTCTAAGGTCTGTGAGTTCCGGCAATGTATTGGTGATATACGATAACATATTGGTGGAAATTTCATCCCGTGGAGTTAATAAATATTCAGGTTTTCCGGTACTATCGTAAGGTCCTAAAGTTGTATACGTCGTTGATTTAAACTCTACGGGTACACTTAAGGGTTTCTTTTTGCAAGCCACCGAAAACAAGATCACAATTAGTAAGGG
>JAEZRL010000210.1 GCA_023440945.1 Bacteroidota bacterium | reverse complement strand
TGAAGACTCTTTCTTTCCGTTCACGGCAGGAAAATTAATTTGAGCTACTGCTTTTGTAGTTCTATTTGAGGGAAAGGTGCGAATGCTTAGGGGAGTATTAAGTTCTTTTGCTTTTAATGAAAGATTTTCTAATGCTGTTCCTAAAGCTATGAAAGAGGCCATATTTTCAAAATCACCAAAAGAAACAGATCTATGCTTATCATGTAATAACCATAAAGATTTACCATCAAAATACCATTTCCAGGGTTGATTATTACCGGCTGATGGTGCTTTTGATCCTGCCTCTACTAATTGTTCCACTAAAGTTTTATCGGGCTGAATTAAGTTATCTTCATCCAGTAAAGAAATATCAGAAACTATAGTTTGAACTTCTTCTAAAGTAAGCGGAGCCACTTCTTCATTTGTTATATTTACTGCTGTCTCTTCAGGGTCTGAAATTAATTCCTCAATGTCAATAAAATATCTTCCGGATTGATGTAACTGATCTAGCAGAATTCTTCTGCAAATGTCTGCTGTCATTCCGCCTCCATAAGTAACAGCACTTGCCAATTGTGGCCATGTAGTAATAGTTTGAGCAACTTCTAATGCCGAGGCCTTCATTCTGGGAGAAAGAGTTTCAATACCTGCAATAGGAAGTATATAAGGTATTTTTTCTTCGCTTGTTTTTAAATCTTTCAATTTTGAAACATCCAAATGTTGGATAAAGCCATGCAAAATCGGTCGGTCTGGTTCGAGATCAAACCTCTCTATGTCAATCGTACCTCTGTCGCTTGCTTCCATTAGTACGGGTATATGATGCTTTTTTGCAGCAATCCTACATTGAATTTTTACATCAACCCCATCACATTCATCAATTAAAACATCCAATTTACCATTGTGTGTTAAAAATGTTTCAAGATTATCTTCTGTTATTCCTTCATGAAAACACACAACATTTAAAAAGGGATCAATCTCAGCAATTTCCCTTGCTACTAAAACTGTTTTTTTAATACCTAAATTATGTATGCCGCTTCTTAATCTGTTCAAATTCGTTATTTCAAGCTCATCAAAATCTGCTATCCGCAATTCACCAAAACTTCTCTCCATTGCTAATGTTAGTGAAACTGATTGGCCCACAGAAAGACCTATCACACCAATTTTTTTTGTCGAAAGTTCCGCTTCTTCTTCGTCCGTTATTTTATACCTATTTCTGTCCGTTCTCAATTCAATAAACTCATCCTTATCTAAAATATGTACTATTTTTTCAGACCATGGATAATAGACCCAAATTCCATAGTATTCTAAAGATTGACCACTTAATTTTTGATTAATTTTTTCTGTAATTTCAAAATCACTCAAAATTTTCTTGGGATTTCGGCTTTTTACCAAATTTTTTAGTTGATCTAATATGGCGTCATAAACTTTCAAATGCGGTTTTTCTCCAATTAGTTTAATCAAGGCATCAGAATCTTCCGGATTAGAAAGAGAGAAAAATTGAGGTCTGTAAATATTACTTTCTGATAATGAATCATTTTTCTTCTTTTGAAGAAGATTAGTTAAGGAATAGGAAGTATCCATTAGGGACTAATTGTGTTTTGATTAATTGCTTACTTTAATTTTATATCTACAAATTTATTAATATTGAATTATTATTTGAAATTATTACTACGCAATGAGTACTAAAATCAATGTGCTTTACATTGACGATGAGATCAACAACCTCACATCCTTTAAAGCAAGTTTCAGAAGAAACTTCAATGTGTTTGTTACCGATTCTGTTACAGAAGCAAAAAAAATTATTCAACAAAACGAAATTCACGTAATTCTCAGCGATCAACGGATGCCACACATGACTGGAATAGAATTTTTTGAATCTATTCTTGAAACACATCCCGAACCCATCCGCATTTTAATAACTGGTTATACAGACATTAATGCAGTGATAGATGCTATCAACCGAGGACAAGTATATAAATACCTCACCAAACCGTGGCTTGATGATGATATTAGAATTTATATTGAAAAGGCTTACGAAGTTTACCGGCTTCGAAGGGAGAATAATGAACTTACAAACAAATTGCTTGATGTTAATCAAAAGCTTGAATTCCTGGCCAGACAAAACTTGTTGTCTTAACAAGCATTAACATTTTACCTGACCCTCTGTCATGCAACTATCATATTATTGTTATAATCACACGGGTGTATAAGTCAAATAATCATACTTTATCAAATGGAATTATCTTTGACTATTCTCTTTGAATAATCATACTAAATAATACAATTATGGCTGTAGAATTAACAGATGCAAACTTCCAGAGTAACGTTCTGGAAAATGATAAACTGACTGTTATTGATTTTTGGGCAGAATGGTGTGGTCCTTGCCGTGCTATCAGTCCTGTTATAGAAGAATTATCAAAAGAATACCAGGGTAAAGTAACTGTTGGTAAAGTGAATGTTGACCATAATCCTAACCTCAGCGTTAATTATGGCATCACATCTATTCCTGCTATTCTTTTTATTAAAGACGGTAAAGTCGTTGACAAACAAATTGGCGCCGTACCAAAATCTGTTCTTGATAAAAAAATACAAGCACACTTGTAATAGTATCCAGGTTACGGATATCTAATTAAAGTTTAGGCGTTTGACACCTTTATAAAAATGTCAAACGCCTTTTTATTTCCGTATTTCGCATTTCAGATTTCTAACCTTGAATTTAGTTTTTAGTTTTTTCATTTTTCATTTTTTCATCCCTCCTATCTATCTTCGTTTTTATGTCACAGAATTTAACAGGAGCGCAACTAACTGATGTAGCGCAGGAATTTGGAACACCTTTATACGTGTACCATGCAGAAAAAATTGAAGAACAACTAAACGAATTACAAGAAGCTTTTGTTGGCTGCCGCGCCAAGTTTTTTTACGCCTGTAAAGCATTAACAAACATCAATATTCTTAAACTGATAAACACTTTAGGAGCAAATCTTGATTGTGTAAGCATCAATGAAGTGAAGCTCGGGATTAAAGCAGGCTTCGATCCTAAGCGTATTCTCTTCACACCAAATTGCGTTGATTTTTGTGAAATTGATGAAGCAAAAAAATTAGGTGTAAACCTTAACATAGATAACATTTCCATTCTCGAACAATTCGGTAATCGATATGGAAACAGTTACCCTGTTTGTATTCGTTTAAATCCGCATATTATGGCAGGCGGTAATTATAAAATTTCTACAGGCCATATCGATAGTAAGTTTGGTATATCCATTCATCAAATGCGCCATATTGAACGCATTGTAAAATCACTCAACATTCACGTGAATGGTTTGCACATGCACACCGGCAGCGAAATAAAAGATATTGAAGTCTTTCTTACAGGCCTCGAGGTAATGTTTGATATAGCAGCTCATTTTCCCGACATCGAATTTATTGATCTTGGCAGTGGCTTTAAAGTGCCTTACCAGGAAGGCGACGTTGAAACTGATGTGCAGCAATTAGGAAAAAAAGTTGCAGAAGCTTTTGCTGAATTTGAAAAAGAGTCTGGCAAGAAATTAGAAGTATGGTTTGAGCCCGGAAAATATCTTGTTAGCGAAGCAGGTTATTTTATTGTAAAGGCCAATATTATCAAACATACTACAGCAACCGTTTTTGTTGGCGTTAACTCCGGCTTTAATCATCTGATAAGACCCATGTTTTACGATGCTTTTCATCGAATAGAAAACATCAGTAATCCTAACGGTCCTGAACGCATCTATACAGTTGTAGGTAACATTTGCGAAACCGATACGTTTGCCTGGGATAGAAAGATAAATGAGGTTCGTGAAGGTGATTTGCTTGTTTTTTATAATGCAGGCGCTTATGGTTTTGAAATGAGCAGCAATTTTAATTCAAGATTAAAGCCTGCAGAAGTTTTGGTAAAAGATGGCAAAGCGCAATTGATAAGGCAAAGAGATACGTTTGATGATTTACTGCGTAACCAGGTGGAAGTATTATAGTATTTTTATGTAACCAGCTTTCGTACTGCTATTATACTTTACTTGCGTCGCACATCTTGTACTGCATATTTTTTATCAGTAATAAAAATCAGTATATAAATAACTGCTTCAGGCGACATAATGATAGAAATTAAACACATACGAAAATCTTTTGGAGACCGGGTAATATTGCAGGATATCAGTGCCATTATGGAGCCTGGCAAATGTAATCTTATCATCGGGGCCAGCGGTAGTGGTAAAACAGTTCTTACAAAATGTATTGTGGGTTTATTAAAACCTGACAGTGGTGAAATAATTTATGAGCATGAAAACATGCTTACCATGTCAATTGAACAACGCCGCGAATTAAGACAACAAATTGGAATGTTGTTTCAGGGTTCTGCTTTGTTTGATTCTATGACGGTTGAACAGAACGTAATGTTTCCGCTTGATATGTTTACCAGGCTTAAATACCAGGAAAAACGAAAAAAAGTAAACGAGGTTTTGGAAAAAGTGGATTTGAAAGATACTAATAAAAAATTTCCCGCTGAATTGAGTGGTGGCATGAAAAAAAGAGTGGGTATTGCAAGGGCCATTGTTTTAAATCCGAAATATCTTTTCTGCGATGAACCTAACTCCGGTCTCGATCCTAAAACATCTTTGCTAATAGATAAACTTATCAAACATATCACCGATGAATTCAACACAACCACTATCGTTGTCACACACGATATGAACAGTGTTATGGAAATTGGCGATCATATCGTTTATCTTGCTGATGGCCAGAAAGAATGGGAAGGAACAAACAAAGAGATCATTTTCAGCAACAGTAAACTACTTAATGAATTCATCTTTGCGTCAGACTTTTTACAGGACGCGAAAGACATGCGTATGCTGGAAATGAAAGGTAAAATATCCAACGACCGCAACATGAAAGACCTACTTAATTCTCCTACCGCTTTAGATGAGGACATTAATAAGTAGTGCTGTAGTATTGAAAATTTACTTATTGCCTGTTTTTCAGATTTGATTGTAAATGCTGCGCTTTTTCTCTTGCCTGCTGTTCGTTATCAGCATGTAATATCACGTACATAGTGTCGCCCGTTTTGTCTTCTAAAATAGTGTCACTTACAGGCACTTCCTGTTCTGTCAGATGAATGGATTTTATTTCATTCTTTACAAATTCAACACGATACTTTCCCATAATTTTTTTCTTATTCCTATTACATATTGCCTGCCAAAATGTTTGCCCTCAATCCCTAAAGACACTTTCAAGAGCGTGATATGGTAAAAGGTTTCTATAAATTCAATAGATAGAGGAATAAAATCAAATCAATAAAAACAAGTAAAAATTGGCCATTAGGAGCGGAAGGGCAATTCCGTTATAAACTTTAACGTATCCACACCATCAGCATAATCGTTCAATGAAGGTTTTTGTGCCTCACCAAAAGGAACAAAATTTTCGCCAACAATACATTGTACTTCATTATTCTGTTGCAAAAATTCAATCACTTTATTCTTATCCTCATAATATTCATAATTCAATTGGCTTACAGGAGAAAAAATCGATTCGTTCTCTGTTAGAATGATCGAACCATTGTTTAAATATTTTTTATTGTTCATTATCAGCAAAGCCAGTTGATAATCGTAATTATGTTTGTATTTATGAAAGGATATCAGATATTCATACTTCTTCAATGCATCCAGCAAACGCAAAAAATCATAATTCGCCGGCACATACAGCTTGGTTACATTCCGGCAACCTAATCCAAAATACAATTGTATATCGTTGCTCAGGAGATCAAGCTGCTCCATCGTTTCATCACCATTCAGAATAGCAACTGAAGTTCTGTTCTTCCTAATGATGTTTGGATATTTTCCGAAATAATAATCAAAATATCTTCCCGAGTTGTTACTGCCTGTCGCTATATATGCATCACAACCTTTCAACACTTCAGCAAATGCAACAACTGTTTCTACTTCTTTTTTCCATTCGATCAACTTTTGTACAAGGTGTTTTATCAAAACTTCATCTTTCGATGATAGTTTAATCAACGCTTTATTACCAGAAATAAACACGCATAAAAAATCATGAAACCCCACAAGCGGAATATTTCCGGCCATAACAACACCAATTATTTTTGGATTTTCAATACTATTTTTTATCGCATAATTGCTTATCCAGTTTTCTAATTTATTCCTGTCTAAAAATTCGCTTGAAACATTTTCAACTGCACGTTCAATAAACTCAGGAATGAACCATGGATTTTCCCTGTACGCTCTTTCTTTTATCATTTGCCATTGTTCATCGTTTGCATGAATATATTCACCCAATCGAACAAGCAGATCAATTCGTTCTTGTGTATTCATTTTTCAGTCTTAATTTTGAGGGCACAAAATTAGTTTCAAAATATAAAAGTATTATGGCAATCAAAATAACAGAAGAATGTATTAATTGTGGTGCTTGCGAACCTGAATGTCCAAATAATGCCATTTATGAAGGCGGTGTTGAATGGGCTATGGCAGACGGCACGACAGTAAAAGGTGCTGTTACTTTAATGGATGGAGCAGTTGTGGATGCAGAGCAGCGCTTCGCTCCTATCAGTGTGGACACTTATTATATTACGCCAAATAAATGCACCGAATGCCAGGGTTTTCATGAAGAGCCGCAATGTGCTGCTGTATGTCCGGTTGATTGTTGTGTGCCCGATGAAATGTACAGAGAAACGGTAGAAGAATTAATTGCAAAAAAAGAAAAGATGCATTTGGAATAACAACACCTGCTTACAAAAATTTAAGGTGCCTAATTTTTGAAAAAGCGAATAACTATAGTAACTTAGATATCCTAATCATGATTGTTGCTGTATAGCGACATTAGTAACGGCAGGTGATATTTCCTGCTACAGAGGTGAAGAATCCGTAGTTCTTCACCTTTCTATTTTATAGGTTGCGATTGCTTGTTTTTTTATGAACAAGACTTTTGTATTGCTATTAAGCTTAAGTTGCGTCGCACTCTTCAACATTCTGTTCTTTACCCAGCATCTTATTTTACTTCAATCCGTCTCCGGGAAAACTTTTGCAGGGGTATGTAATAAATTCAAAAACACCCTCTTTAACAGCAGGATCATCATTCATTATTTCTATTGCTTCCTCTTCATTTGTATTAAAAATATAAAATCCCGCAATGTCTCCTTCCCTTGTTACAGGCGCAACAACAGCAACTTTACCTTCTGAACGAAGAGCAAAATTTCTTCTGCCATGTTCCCAGACAATTTTTTTCGCATTTTCACCTGTTATATTTCTTCCTGCTTTCAAAACCACAACACAATAAGATTTAGTTGTAGCTAACATGCTGTACATATATTCATCCGTTATAGCAGTCATCATTTTTTTCTTTATTGAAAGTGATAAAAAATTTTTTAAGCTTTAATTTCAAAAGCAGAAACATGCTTTTCCTATTGCAAAAGGGGCGTTGCCTCCCACTTCGATCTAGGATTATAATATTTCCATAATAGAGCAGATAATTTTCTCGTTAACACCCAGGCTTCATTAGTGGGTTGCCAACTTGTATCCTGGTTATTTTTCGTACTAATGCAGAAAATATACGGATGAGCGCCGTTCACATACATCACCTCACTCCTGCTTTCATCTACCGCACCATTTTTATCTGCGACAAAAACGTTTGGCGGGATGACAGAGATAGCTTCTTCATCCCAATATTGCCTACCCAATAAACGCAACATTCTATCGCTGATTTGCTGATTGATGATTTTTCCTTTTACTACCATTTCCATTAATGTAGCCATTTCTTTCGGCGTTGTTTGTCCCCAACCATATTCTGCTCTGTTTTGTTCACGTCCCGGTGTTCTGCTGTTTACCCTTGTATATTGCATTCCCATGCTGTCTAAAATTCTATTGATGGTTATGCCACCACCTGCAAGCCCCTGCAACCATAAACTTGCAGCATTATCACTTGTGCTTAACATTAGCATTAACAACTTACTTAATGATATTTTTTCACCACTTTTAAATGATGCAAGAATATCTTCACCTTCACTGTAATACAACGAGTCAGTGTAAGTCATCACCTGGTGATACTGCAATTCCCCATCGTGTATTTTATGCATAATGCCGATGCAAATAGGAATCTTTACCATGCTTGCTGTTGGAAAAATAGTATCTGCATTTACAGAAACAATTTTGTTTTTAGAAAGATCGTGTACATATACGCCAACCGTTCCATGAAAACCTTTCAGCATTTCTTCGATTTGTTTTTGTAAATGTTTATCTGTTTTTTGCGCACCCGCAAATAAGGAAAAAAGCAACAATGGCAGTAAAAGCAATCTGTGCATATAATAAATTTTGAATGATATTCTCAGTTGAAATTAAGGCAATGTTTTGTATGTTATTGCATCCTCTTTATAAACATTCCACGTTGTTGAATTGTTAAGATGGCGCTTATGTAAACGTTTATATTGTTAATTTGAAGCTTATTTTATAATTCGCAACGATAGCTTATGAATCTTTTGAAAATAAAAGTTGCTATTTGTTTTATACTGTTTGTTTGTTTTACAACTAATGTTTTAAAAGCGCAAAGGATAGATTCAACCCTTAATATTTATGCTACGCAATACCAGCATGAAAGAGCATATATCCAGTTTGATAAACCTGCCTATTCACCCGGCGAAACAATATGGTTTAAGAC
>JAEZRL010000189.1 GCA_023440945.1 Bacteroidota bacterium | reverse complement strand
TTTTGAGGGAAATTGATTTCTCAAAATTGTCGTAGCCAATAGAAGATGCCTGAAGCATATAATTTCCAGGAGGAATATTTTGAATGATAAAATTTCCTGCGCTGTCGGCAGTGACTCCGAAGTGTGTTCCTGTTAACAGTATGCTCGCAAAAGCGAGTGGATTATCTTTTGTTGCCACATTTCCTGTTATGGTAGCTGTTTGAGCATTTGCCTCAAAAGCAATAAAAAAAATAATGAATAGAGATAAACCACTTCTCATATTTAAGGTAGTAATTGTTATACTTACAAAAGTATAAAGTTAGATTAGTCTAACAAAAACAATTTCAATAATGGGATTATCTTTGTTTTATGTTATCCCAAACTGAGGAGAATTATCTTAAAGCATTGTTTCATCTTACTTCCGAAACCCCCGAAAAAGCTGAAGCAGGAACAAACGAGCTGGCTGCCACACTCAATGTAAAGCCGGCCACGGCCAATGATATGTTGAAAAAACTAAAAGAGAAGAAACTGATTCATTATGAGAAGTATGGAAAAATTTCTCTTACCGCTTCCGGGAAAAAAAAGGCCATTGAAGTGGTGCGTAAACATCGCCTTTGGGAAACCTTTCTGTATGAAAAACTGCAATTCAGTTGGGATGAAGTGCATGAAGTTGCGGAACAGTTAGAGCACATTTATTCCCCGAAGCTGATCGAGCAGCTTGAAAAGTTTTTAGGATACCCGAAAGTTGACCCACATGGTGATGTAATCCCAAATGCAAAGGGAGAATATAAATTGCAGCCACGCAAAACATTGTCACAGGTAGCTGTAGGCCATACCTGCAAGCTCGTTGCCGTGAAAGATAATAGTGCTTCTTTTCTGCAATATGTTGTTCAGGTGGGACTTGGAATAAGAAGCAAAATAAAAGTGGTTAACCGTCAGAAATTTGATGGTACTATGGAAATAGAAGTGGACGGTAAAAACTCTGTCGTCAGTGAAAGATTTGCCGAGAATATTTTTGTTGTGTGAATACCTGTCTTAGCTAAGCTTATAAATAAATGATCCAATCCTGTTTCTTGGTTTCCTTAATGCTTTTCGAGTTGGTATGTTGTGTTGAATATAGAACAAAGCGCTGAAGTGAGTGACACAACGAAAGCATAATAGTAGTAATGCAGCTGAGTACATAAAGAATATTCTTCTCATTCTCCTTATATAAATATTTTTTGTCGAAAGCAACGGAAGTGATTATTGTCGTGTCAACCCCTTTGAATGACCTTACATGCAGATTGAAAGGCTGATAAAAGAATGTTTAAAAAATAATGCCATTGCTCAAAAACAATTATATGAATTGTTTGACGGCCAGATGCTGGCTCTATGTTATCGTTATACAAAGAACATGGAGGATGCAAAAGAAGTTTTGCAAATCGGTTTTATCAAAGTTTTCAAAAATCTGCATCAATACAAATATGAAGGTGAATTAGGTGCGTGGATAAGACGTGTGATGGTAAATACAGCTATTAATTATTTGAAACGTAAACCGGCTTACCAGGAAGAGCTTTCATTTACAGATTCACCTTTGCACCCGGTTACAGACGAAACACCAGAAATAAAGATCAACACGAAAGATCTTGTAAATCTTATCAGGCAATTGCCAACAGGTTATCAAACCATTTTTAACCTGTACGCGGTAGAAGGTTATAGCCATACAGAAATAGCTTCTTTAATGGGCATAAGTGAAGGAACCTCGAGATCGCAATATGCAAGAGCAAGAAGCCTGCTGATAAAATGGATTAATAATTACTCAGTTCCTGAAAAAAAAGACCGTTATGCGGGATAATGAATTTGAAAAACAAGTGCGTGAACAACTCGCAGATTTTTCTTTAGGGTCTGCACCGGATGTATGGCCCGATGTGAAGGCAGCATTGCATCCTGAAAAAAAGAGACGTTGGATGATCTGGATTTTGTTGTTTGTATTAACAGGTTTGGCACTTAATTATGGATTGCTTAAACAAAATGAAAGGGATAAAGTTGTTGCAGAAAGAGTTTCATTGAAGCATAAAAAAACACACGAGTCAAATAATAATTTACCGCAAACAGAAAGGAAAGAAGCAAAAGGAATTTCAAAAGATCAACTTAGGGAAAAACAAGAACTTAATAAGCAAAAGGTTGAAGATGGTTTTTTAAAAACCAAAAACAAAGAATTACTCAAAACTGATCATACCAACAAAACATACCCTTTAAATAACATAACTGCATATCCTATAAAAGATACAAATGCTATTGCAAAAACAGAAACTGTTTTACGTGATTCTGTTTATGCTAATAAATTGAAAACGCTTCATTTTGATTTGCAACCCAATAACAACCAAGCTAATTATTCTATGCAAAAGGATTTATCAAGAACAGAACAAAAAGATTCAATACTAACTATAAATATTCCTGATGTAAAATCAAAGAAAGTAAAACCAAAATGGCAAATTAATTTGTTTGCAGAAGCAGGTATTAGCGGCATCAATGATAATGCATTCAATTTATTTTCCGGGACTAATTTGGATTATTATAGTTCTGCACCTCAAAATAATAACGGCGGCCCCGTCACATCAATATATAAGCTACCAAAATTTGAAAAGGGTTTTTCGTTTGGTGGAGGTGTACAATTTTATAAACAGTTCTCAAAAAGAAGTGCGCTTTCAATTGATGCAGCCTATCATTTATATCAAACAAAAACAAGCGTTGGAAAAAGAGTGGCATTGCCTGTTTCGTTTTATGAACTCAATATTGCAAGCAATAATTATTACACAAATACAGACAGTTTGCAATACATGGATCATTATCATTTTGTGCAATCTTCTGTTGATTATTATTTATTGTTGAATATTCATCATTGTTTACCTCTCCGTTGGAACATTGGTGGCGGTGCAGGTTATATGTTTGCAAGTAACGGGCTTCATTATTCGGTGAATGGAAATTCTTTCATCATTAATAATAAACTGTTTTATAATCCACAGTTCTTTATCAGTACAGGTTTTGAATTAGGCATCGGGAACAATCATCCTCTTTACGTTGGACCGAAATGGCGTTACTTCATCAGTCCGTTTTCAAAAGAAAATTTTGCAAAGAAATCACATCTTAATAGCCTTTCAATAAGCGTAACAGTTCCTTTTAAAAAATAATAAGCACAGGTGCAACGATAAATAAATATGCTGTGTCAACCTTTAAAATTTGCTTTATGAAAAAAGAATTATACGCTTTTGTTTTTCTGGTGATGCTCAGTGCCTTTTGTTTTATTTCCTGTACAAAAGATACCGTTACAGAACATTATACTTTTTACAGGCCTGTATATAAAACTAAAGATGAAGTGAAAAACAACATAAAATCAAATGCAGCCGAATCGTTGCAACAGCCCGGCAAACTTTTTATAAAAGGCAATTATATTTTCTTGAATGATATTGACAAAGGCATACATGTAATAGATTACAGTAATCCTGCACAACCACGCAATGCAGCATTTATTAATATTCCCGGCAATCGCGATCTTGCTGTAAGAGGAAATTATTTATATGCAGATTGTTATACAGATCTTGTAACAATTGACATTTCCAATCCCTCTGATGTGAAGCTAAAGCAATTTATAAATGGCGTGTTCCCGCAACGTTATTACACCAATTACACTGCAGATACCGGTAGAGTAATACAAGAATGGGTTAGAGTTGATACAACTATTACGCACAAGTTTGATGAGAAGTCTTACATTGATGACAGGTATATATTATATAATCCTGCTTTCTTTTTTTCTTATAGTAACTCACAACAAACACCGGTTAACGCTCCTGTTAACGGTATTGGTGGTTCAATGGCAAGATTTGCTTTATTGAAAGACAGAATGTACACTATAAGTGATGCAGACCTTAAGGTTTTCAATACTACGGATGCATCCGATCCAAAATATGTTAAGGCTGTTAGCTTAATGCAAGGTTCCATTGAAACCATTTTCCCTTACGACGATAAACTATTCATTGGCTCACAAACAGGCATGTATATTTATGATGCTTCTAATGCTGATTCACCTGTTAAGCTTGGTGAGTTTAACCATGTTCGCACATGCGATCCTGTTATTACCGATGGCAAATATGCTTATGTAACATTAAGCGGTGGTGGTGCTTGCGCTGGTTTTGAAAACGAACTTGACATACTCGATATAAGTAATCTATTCAATCCTTACATGATAAATTCTTATCAGCTTACAAACCCGAAAGGATTATCGAAGGATGGCAATCTTTTATTTATATGTGATGGAGCAGATGGCTTAAAAGTGTTCAATGCTGCAGATGTAAAAAACCTTCTTCAGTTAACACAGGTACAAGGCATGAGTACATATGATGTAATTGCTCAAAATGGAATTGCCATCGTTGTTGCGGAGGACGGATTATATTTTATTGATTATAAAAATACATCTAACATAAAAATGGTTAGCAAGATTTCTTTCGCTAAACAATAATTATGCAATCAGCATGTATAACCACTTTATGAGGCCTCGAAGTTTTTTTAATAGAATCAGAATAATAAAAATTACCGATGAAGATATTACTTGTGATAACCATTTTTTTTATAATGCAGCAATGCACTGCACAGAAGACGAATGCTAAGAATTCTTCCTATTTCATCCCGCAGGTTGCACTGTTAAATGGAGATAATAAAGTGGGCGGACAATTACAAGTTGTTGGCGGATACGCGATAAAAAAATGGGGACTTGGAGCTGGCACTGCCCTTGATTATTACAAGTTTAGAAGTGTTCCGGTTTTTGCTGATATAAGAAGAAGTTTTGGAAGAAATACACATCATCCGTTTGCCTATGTAAAATTTGGTTATAACATTGCCTGGACTTTGGAGAACCAACATTATTATTATGCAGAATATCAAAAAAGCAGTAACGGATGGTACGCCGATGCAGGCGTTGGTTATGAACTTTATAACAACAGGAATAAAGGCTTTTGTTTCAGTGCGGGTTTTACTGCAAAAACTTTAAGCCAGACGTATAAAGAATATGTCTATGCATCATGGCCACAACCGCCTAAACAGGAAATGCATAAAATGGATTATACTTTACGAAGATTAGCAATTAAAATTGGATACAGATTTTGAGCATCAGTGTATTGTTGCCCAATAGCAGCACTATGCTAAGTACATAAACATTATTATTTTCCAAGCCATTCTTTAAACTCAGTTACTTTATCCATACTTACAAAAACATCTTCCTTCAGGGGCGGCGTAAGATCTAATTTTATTTTGCCTTTTGGATAAACATGAATATTCGCAATGGCTGAAAGCTTAACCATCGTTTGGCGATTGATTCGATAATACAATTTAGGATCGAGAATTAAGGCAAGTTTATCAAGACTATAATCTATTGGGAAACGCTGATTATCCTTCGTAACAAGGAACGTAATTTTATCGGCACTATAAAAATAATTTATTTCATCTGCTTCCAATGTTCTTAATCTTGAACCGATCGAAACAAGAAAACGTTGTTTGTATTCCGGCTCTTTTTTTTGTAATGATTGAAGCAAGGCTTCTATTCCATGACCTTCATCTTTTGATTGCTGGTAAAGGCGTTTATACTTTTCAATAGCATGAACTAATTCTTCATAATTCAAAGGCTTCATCAAATAATCAATGCTGTTAACCTTAAATGCTTTGATGGTATATTCATCATAAGCCGTTGTAAAAATTACAGGCACCTGTATATTGATCGTTTCGAAAATGCTGAAGCTTTGTCCATCTTCAAGATGAATATCCATAAAGACGAGATCAGGATCTTCATTGTTTTTAAACCATTCAACTGATTCTGCAACAGAAGGTAAAACTTCAAGGATCTCTATATTACTATCATATTTGTGTAACATGTTTTCGAGACGTTGCGCTGTAAGATGTTCATCTTCTATAATAATAACCTTCATAACTATAATTTTAACAAGGGTATAGTAACAATAAATGATTGTTCGGTTTTTTCAATAACTACTTTTTTATCCGTTATCATCGCATAACGTTTATTAATGTTTTCAAGCCCGATGCCTGTTGATGTTTCATGCTGTTCTCTTACACTTATCTTGTTCTCTATAATCAAACTGCTATTTATGTTTTTGATGTTAATAATCAAAGGCTCAGCCATTGACATCTTATTATGCTTCACTGCATTTTCCACCAATAATTGTAAAGTGAGCGGCGGCAGTTTATATGCTGCAACATCAATATTAATTTGTTTATTTAATTGCACTTTTTGTTCAAAGCGAATTTGAAGTAAAAAGAAATAAGCATCTAAAAAATCAAGTTCTTCCCGTAGGGGTACAAGTTCAAGGTCTTTCTGATCTAAAATATAACGATATGCTTTTGATAACTGCACAATAAATTTTTCGGATAATTCCGCATTCACATGCACCAGCGAAGACAAAACACTTAAGCTGTTAAAAAGAAAATGCGGATTTATCTGGCTGCGCAAAGCAAGTAAACGAACCTGCGCATAATCCCGTTGCAATTGTTCAGCCTGAGCTGCTTTTTTTGAAGCAAGCTGGTAAATATTTAAACCGGTAAGAAAGGTATAAATAAAAACAGCACCAATAAAATACAAGCCGATATAACGTCGAAACGACCATAACTCTGGATCAGGCGCAGGACTGTTCGTGATTGGTCTGTCAATAAAAACTACAAATGCAATAAGAAACCAATAGCTAAAAAAAAGAATGAAAACTATTTCAATAATATGCCACCACCAACGCCGGTTATTACTATGGAATAATACATTCATCAGGGCTATAACGCCATAGCATATAAGTGCAATACCACCTAACCTGGTAGTAGTGAAAATAAATTCGAGGAAGATCCTTTTTATATCCGCTTCCCTATCTATATAAGCAAAAAAGAGGGGAAACAAAACACTGATAATAAGAATAACCGCCAGTGTAATTTTAAGCGGGGATAAAGGTTTGCGTATGGTTGTTGAAGGGATCAATGCAATTGTATTTGTAACAAGGGTAAAGAAATTTTTCCACGCTCATTATTCTCTTCTACCATTACAGCTTTTTCAGAGATATATGTATAACGTTCCCTCAAACGCATTAACTGATCCCTCACCATTGCATTTGTTTCTTTTGGCTGACGTGAATAAGAGATAACCAATGCACTATTAAATTGATGAAGTTCAATTATCAAAGGTTTGTTTGCAGACATTGCGTTCGTGTTAATAATATATTCAAATAAAACCATTAACGAATGTGGTGGTATATCATAATTTTTTGCATTAATATCATCAATGACCACTTTAAATTTTTTG
>JAEZRL010000185.1 GCA_023440945.1 Bacteroidota bacterium | reverse complement strand
TGCTACCATTACCGGCTCTCCGGCAGAAGAATTTTTGGCGGATAATTCAGTTAAGGAAGTGGCGGTAGAAAATGTGGATGAGGCGTATAAAAAACTTAAAAGTAAAGAGGTTGACGCGGTTGTTTATGACCGGCCTCAATTGCTTTATTACCTGAAGGAAAATAAGGATAAAAAGGTGCAGGTTGCCAAAGCAGAATATTACAAACAGGGTTACGGGTTTGCTTTTCCCTTACAAACAAAAATTAACCGCGAGGTAAATGTGCTGCTGCTGCAATTACATGAGGAAAGGAAGATTGACCGCATTGTACAGTATTGGCTTGATACAGGACATTGACCGTATTGGATCATTTAGAAGGGTGATTGCGGACAAATTGTCTCTTTAAGGGGGTCAGGGGGACCCCCTCAACAGACAAATCGTCTCTTTTTTCTCCGACGCCGGTGTTATTTTCCCCGACGCCGCAGCTTTTTGCACCGACGCCGGTGTTATTTTGTTCGCCGTCGCACCTTTTTGCACCGATGGCGGTGTTATTTTCTTCGATGCCGCAGCTTTTTGCATCGACGGCGGTGCTATTTTGTTCGGCGTCGAAGCTTTTTGCACCGACGGCGGTGTTATTTTGTTCGGCGTTGAAGCTTTTGCAGGGAGTTAGTCGAAATGGAATAAACAAACAGGAAGTTAGCGAGGGCTGAGGTGGTAGGTTTTTTTGGGAGAATATTTTTAAACCACAAGGGCAAAGATGCAAGCGGATGAAAACTCACCAATTAACTGTTACTTTTCGTTTGCCCACCTGCGAATGAGTTTTTTACTGTAAGCACGTGCGTCTTTAGCTGATAAAATCTTTTCCGGTTTAGTTTTTAACGCAGCCTTTTTTTGCAAAGCAGTATATTCTTTCTCGGGAATAAGAATGTATTTCTTTTTATCAATTACAATTTCTGTCATAAACTTTATTCTATTCAAATTTAAGGAAAATCACACGTCATGCTGAACTTGTTTCAGCATCTCCTGGCCTTTGTCTTTGCGAAAATTTTTTTAAACCACAACGACACGAAGAGCACAAAGATGCATAGAGAAAAAAGTGCGAAGGAGTTACGTGTTTATAGAAAGGAAGAAGCACAAGTAGCTGTACACAAATCTTTGCGACTTATATTTACGCTAGTTAAGGGGAGTTAGTAGAAATGCCATAACAACGACAGAAAAAGTTGTTGTTAAAGAACACCGCAACGGCGAAAGGTTACTTATAAAATGCCTTCCTTAATTACAAAATTCACTATTCCTTGAACCTCACTAATCAGATATTTGTACTTGCAATGTTTGTTTTTATCATCATTTCTTTGCTTTTGGCTTAGCAGCTCCATATTTACACCTTCAAAAAAATCGCCACCATAGTACCTATTTTGCTCATTCCATTTCAAAAGCGGTCTCTTCGATACACCAAGGAATGTAATGAGCGGAGCTTGCTGGGTTAAAAAACGTGAACTGTTATAGGCGTCTGCCCAATTAAAAAAAATTTTTTGCGGGATGTTACTATTCTTAGCAATGTGTGAGAATAATGCAAGGGATCTAATAACGTGAGGAAAATGTTCGATAGCGAACTCGTCATCACTTTCTTTCAAACTTGCAAGAGAACTTTTTAATTTCTCAAACCCTCCGAAAGCGATGGCGAGAAGATAAATGACTTTCAAAAAATCAAACCTCTCAAGATTAATTTCGAATTTACCTTCACTTGGAGTAAATGAACTTACTACTGTACTCCCTCCTGCTCCCCAATCAACTACGTCATACTGTTTCACTTTCTTTTCTGTAATATATTTAAGAGCAGAGTTAGAAAAAATCTTTGTGAGATTTCTAACCTTCAATACATTTTTTCTGCAGAAAAACACTAATAGAAGGATTAATACCTCTTTACTAGATTCATCGATTGCTTTAATTAACAACTCATTATTACAATAGTTAATTATTGAGTCTGTAATAGTAAATTCGAAAGGATGGTAGGTGAAAAATTTTTCAATATACCCTTCAAAATCTGCTTTTGGGCCATACCTAAATTCGTAAAGATTCTTAATATTATCTAAGTCACATACAACAATGACTTTGTCAAAGCCAAATTTGTTAGAATCGAAATGATCATTATGTGCACTTAGAATGTTTAATATTCTAAAAATGTGTTCAGGGTCAAGTCTATCCAAATCATCAATTATCAATACATTTTCTTTATTCGTCTCGTCCCTTACAACTTGAACAGATGTTCTGATAATTTGTGTAATCAAATCATCTTCAAAAATTGATCCCGCATCTGTAATTGAACTTGTAACAAATGAAAGCAGTTCATTTCTGTCACACTTTCCTTCTTTGTCTATTTCCTTTTTGAAATTCTTATAATCCTCAACTTGTTTTTTCAAAAAACCAAGATTATCAATTCCGGTTGAAGCATTTACTTTCATACTTAAAAGGTTCCCAAGAAGGCGTCCGAATATTCCACCGGACTTCTTATAAAGATAGAATTGAACAAGTAAGTTCTTTGTAAACTTTTCATCTTCACCTTCTACTAAATAATCTGACAACAAATGTTTGGCAAGATCTACTTTGATCCATTGAAATATATCTTCATTAGCTCCAACTACATAATTGACAGGTGAAAGATGGAACCGATTATATTTATGATTTTCTTTAAAAAATTGATTTAGAAAGTAAGATTTTCCTGTTCCAAATTTCCCAGAAAAAATAATTCTGGAGTTACTGTGAAGCTTAAGGTGATTCCTAAACTTTTTTTCAACGCTTTTGATACAAATTTTCATAAAATACTATTACACAAAACCCACCCGCATACGCAGGTGGGTTTTTCATATTTAAACTTTAAAAACAAATTTCAATTCTTAGCTACAACCCATGCTGTTACCACAATTCAAACATTTGTAACAGGTACCGCTGCGTACGGTAATATGTCCGCAGGTGTTACAGGCAGGTGCATCGCTTTGCATGCTTTTGGCTGCAGCGTTAACGGCGTCTAATCCTGCTTCTGCTTTTACCGCAGCTTTTTGTTTTTGTGGCTGCGGTGTAACAGGCGTAACATGGTTATTGGAGGAAGGTGTTACTCTTACACTGCTTAGTTCAGGTTTTAATAAAGTAAGCTCTTCTTCTTCACCCAGGTTGGTTATCTCGGGTTTATCCAACACATGTACAAGATCGGTGCGGTTTAAATATTCATAAGCGAGACAACGGAAAACAAAATCAACAAGTGAGGTAGTGCTCTTGATATTCGGATGATCTACCATGCCGGCAGGCTCGAACTTGGTGAACACGAACTTATCCACAAACTCTTCCAAAGGCACGCCATACTGAAGTCCTACAGAAATGGCTATGGCAAAACAGTTCATCAAACTGCGCAGCGTTGAGCCTTCTTTGGCAAGATCAATAAATATTTCACCCAGCGTTCCATCGCCGAATTCGCCTGTTCTTAAGAACAACACCTGCCCGTTTATCTTTGCTTTTTGGGTAAAGCCACGGCGTTTTGCAGGCAGCTTCTTTCTTTCAACAATTCTTGATAGCTGGCGTTTGAAAGTGGTATCATGGCTTTCCTGCATACGCTTCTGTACTTCTTCCAGCAATTCATCAACGGTTAATTTGCTTAAGTCAACGATGTTGCTGACTACAGTTGACTGTCCACCGTCTACCGCGGTAGCTTTTTCTTCTGTCGTCTGTTGACTGTCGTCGGTCGACTTTTTCTTCTTATCCGATTTATTGCTCAACGGCTGCGATAATTTAGAACCATCGCGATACAAAGCGTTTGCTTTTAAACCAAGCTTCCAGCTAAGCATGTAACAATCTTCGATTTCTTCAACGGTAGCTTCGTGCGGGAGATTAATGGTTTTTGAAATAGCACCACTTAAGAAAGGCTGGCAGGCAGCCATCATGCGAATGTGTCCGTAAGCATGAATAAAACGTTCGCCTTTTTTACCGCATTTGTTGGCGCAGTCAAACACAGGAAGATGTTCTTCTTTTAAATAAGGAGCACCTTCAATCGTCATTGTTCCGCAGATATAATCGTTTGCTGCATCAATTTGATCTTCGGTAAAACCAAGTGCTTCCAGCAGGTTAAAATCCCAGTCGTTATATTGTTCTGCCGTAAAGCCTAATCTTTCTAAACAAGCTTCACCCAATGTGTATTTATTAAAGATGAAACCAATTTCAAATGCGCTCTTTGCAGCATCGTTCAGTTTCTTTATTTCTTCAGCGATAAAACCTTTCTCACTTAATGTTTGTGGATTGATGAAAGGAGCACCTTCAAAACTTGCAGCACCTACGGCATATTTTTCTATTGCTTCTGCTTCCTTTTCTGAATAACCCAGGTTCTTTAATGCCTGTGGTACAGACTGATTGATGATCTTGAAATAACCGCCACCACTTAATTTTTTAAACTTCACCAAAGCGAAGTCCGGCTCAACACCGGTGGTATCGCAATCCATTACCAAACCGATCGTTCCTGTTGGAGCGATAACCGTTGTTTGCGCATTACGATAACCATATTTTTCACCCAGTTGAACGGCATCATCCCAGGCTTTTGTTGCAGCACTCAATAAATAATCAGGACAATATTTTGCTTTGATACCCTGTGGTTTTATCTCCAGTCCAACATAAGCATCTTCCGCATCATAAGCTGCAGCACGATGATTGCGCATAACCCGCAGCATATCTTCTTTGTTCTCTTCGTATTTACTGAAAGCGCCGAGGAAAGAAGCCATTTCAGCAGAAGTCTTATAGGCTATGCCCGTCATGATAGCAGAAACAGCGCCTGCAATACCACGTGCTTCTTCGCTGTCGTAAGGAATACCACTTACCATTAATACAGAACCGAGATTGGCGAAACCAAGACCAAGCGTTCTGTAATCATAAGAAAGCTGAGCTACTTCTTTTGAAGGAAACTGCGCCATCAATACAGAAATTTCCAGCACTGTTGTCCATAATCTTGTTGTGTATTCAAAACCTTCTACATCAAAAGTGTTGTTTTCTTCATTAAAGAATTTACGAAGATTAACCGATGCAAGGTTACAAGCAGTGTTATCTAAGAACATATATTCCGAACAAGGATTGGAAGCGTTGATGCGGCCACCTTTTGGACAAGTATGCCATTCGTTGATGGTTGTATCATATTGCGTTCCCGGATCAGCACAACGCCAGGCAGCATAAGCAATCTGATTCCATACTTCACGGGCCGGAATTTTTTTCATTACACGACCATCGGTTCTTGCTTTCAATTCCCAATCCGCATCTTCCTCCAAAGCTTTAAAGAATGAGTTAGGAATGCGCACAGAGTTATTGGAGTTTTGTCCCGCAACGGTTGCATAAGCTTCGCCTTCATAACTGTTATCATATCCTGCAGCAACCAATGCAGCGACTTTCTTTTCTTCTTCCACTTTCCAGTTGATGAACTGCATCACCTCCGGATGATCTAAATCCAAACACACCATTTTAGCGGCACGCCTGGTTGTTCCGCCTGATTTTATTGCACCGGCAGCACGGTCACCGATCTTTAAAAAGCTCATCAAACCGGAAGAAGTTCCTCCACCGCTTAATTTTTCACCTGAACCACGGATAGCAGAGAAATTGGTTCCCACACCAGAACCATATTTAAAAATTCTTGCTTCACGTGTCCACAGATCCATAATGCCGCCCTCATTTACCAGGTCATCACTCACACTTAAAATAAAACAGGCGTGGGGTTGCGGTCTTTCGTAAGCATTGGTAGATTTTTTCAGCTTGCCATCTTTTTCATCCACATAATAATGTCCCTGTGGCTTGCCTGTAATGCCATAGCTTTCATGCAAACCGGTATTGAACCATTGCGGGCTGTTGGGCACACAAGCCTGGTTAAGTATGCTGTACACCAGTTCTTCATAAAATATCTGTGCATCTTTTTCTGAAGCAAAATAGCCATAACGTTCGCCCCACACTTTCCAGCAATTGGCCATACGGTGTGCAACTTGTTTTACAGAAGTTTCTCTTCCGTTTGAACCATCAGGTTGCGGAACGCCGGCTTTGCGGAAATATTTCTGTGCAAGAATATCTGTTGCTATCTGGCTCCATTGTTTTGGAACTTCAACATTATTCATTTCAAAAACAACTTCACCATTCGGGTTACGAATAATGCTGGTGCGGTAGTCGTACTCGAACTGGTTGAAAGGATGCGTTCCTTCAACAGTAAAGCGGCGCTGAAACTGTAAGCCTTTTATTGGTGTGTGTGTTGCCATGACAGGTAATTTTATGTAAATAATAGGATATGCTCAATTCCCCTCTAAAAAGTTAAGCGGGTTGACGAAAATATCCTTCTCCCGGCAAAGAGCAAAGGGAGAAATATTAACAAGCTGTGGAAAATACAGTGCTTGTTTTTCGTACCTCACAGCCCTGCTGCATTTGCGGAATTATGCACATAAGTTGATAATATTTTCCGTAAAAAAGCCTTTTTAATTGGTTAAATTTTTGTATTATACTCATTGCCGATGCACGAAAAAGTTAATGAAGGTGTCTTTAAAGAAGGAAGAAATGCTGTTATTGAGTAGCACTATTTCCAAATAATCTCATTAATCAAAAAACTTTTTTGCATTTTTGCAAGAGCACCTATAACTATTTGCATGAAGCAGAAGCTATATCAACAATTTACTGAAAGAAAAAGACTTGGACGAAAATCGTTCACGGTGCTGATTGACCCGGATAAGATAAATTATCAAAAAATTGAGCAACTTATAAATCTGGCAACAGACGCACAGGTAGATTATTTTTATGTTGGAGGAAGTCTTGTTATAACCAGCAGTCTTGATGAATGCATACAACAAATAAAAGCATTGTGTGATATCCCGGTTATCCTTTTTCCCGGTTCACCATCGCAGATAAGCAAGTATGCGGACGGCTTATTATACCTGTCTCTTATATCAGGCAGAAATCCAGAGTTGCTTATCGGCCAGCATGTAATAAGCGCTCCTTCCGTAAAACAGAGCGGTTTAGAGATAATTTCAACAGGTTACATGGTGATTGACGGCGGCGCACCCACCACAGTTTCTTATATTTCTAATGCTTCACCCGTTCCGGCGGATAAAAACGAGATTGCGATGTGTACTGCAATGGCAGGCGAAATGCTGGGAATGAAATTGATTTACATGGATGCAGGCAGTGGCGCCAAAAGACCGATCTCTGAAAAAATGATTGAAAAAGTAGCTGCGCATATAGAAGCCCCGCTTATTGTTGGCGGCGGTATCACCAGCCCGGAAAAAGCTTTCCTTAATTGTAAAGCCGGAGCCGATATAATTGTTGTTGGTAATGCCATAGAAAATGATGCTTCGCTGATAAAAGAAATGAGTGAAGCAGTTCACCAGGCTTCCGTTGCAACGGATAATACAGTTAAAGCTTTTGAATAGATCCTGGTTGCTGGTTGCAAGTTTCTGGTTACAGGTTCCCGGGATTTTGATTTCTGATTTTAAAATTCTATTCAAAATCAGATTTCTAATTTTTAGTTTTTCTCTTTTTAGTTTTTCATCCGACTAATGGATCCGAAGAAATTATCAATTAAGGATTATAGTTATCACTTACCTGAAGAACGCGTTGCAAAATATCCTTTAGAGCAAAGAGATGCGAGCAAATTGCTGATCTATAAGAACGGTAATATAAATGAAGACATTTATCTGCACCTCGATGCTTATCTGCCTACGGATAGCTTGCTTGTCTTCAATAACACAAAAGTGGTTGAAGCAAGATTGCTGTTTAAAAAATCAACAGGCAGCACAATAGAACTTTTTTGTTTGGAACCTTCGGATGATTATCACGATATTACTTCTGCCATGCTTCAAAAAGGAAAAGTATTATGGAAATGTTTGGTGGGTGGTGCAAAGAAATGGAAGACAGAAGTACTGGAAAATCAAATTGAATACGGAAATTCTTCTTTCATTTTAAAAGCAGAAAAAAAACAAAAGCTGAACGATTATTTTCTAATTGAATTTAGCTGGAGTGATGCAAACCTTTCTTTTGCGGAAGTATTACAAGCTGCCGGTGAAATTCCTTTGCCGCCTTATTTAAATCGTAGTGCAGAAGAAGCAGATAAAGAACGTTATCAAACCATTTATGCAAAGCATGATGGTTCTGTTGCAGCACCAACGGCTGGATTGCATTTTACACCAGACATCTTTGAAAGATTAGCTGCAAAAAATATTCAGTATGATTTTGTAACGCTGCATGTAGGTGCCGGAACTTTTAAACCGGTGAAAAGCGAAACAATGCAGGAACATGAAATGCATGCAGAGTTTATAGATGTACGGAAAGAGTTGATCGAAAATCTTATATCAAAACCACATATCATTGTTGCAGTTGGAACGACTTCTTTGCGAACACTTGAAAGTTTGTACTGGATGGGTGTAAAACTTCAACTATTATTAAAACAGGATGAAGCAACAAACATTTCACCAGAAGAGCTCTCTGTAAAACAATGGGAACCTTATGAAAACGCTTCAGGCATTTCTACTGAAGAAGCATTGCAAACGTTGTTTTTATGGATGCAGCAAAACAATATGCAACGATTGATAACATCCACTCAAATTATTATCAGTCCAGGCTATACATTAAAAATTGCAAAAGCGCTTATCACCAATTTTCATCAGCCGCAATCAACTTTGTTACTTCTTATTGCAGCAATTGTAAAAGATGACTGGAGGAAAATTTATCAATATGCTTTGGAGCATCAATTTCGTTTTTTAAGTTACGGTGATGGCAGTCTTATTTTTGCGTAGAAGGTGCAAGAGGAATTTCAACTGTAAAAGTACTGCCTTTGCCAAGCGTGCTGTCAACTTTTATCTTCCCGTGATGTTCATCCACTACGGTTTTTACATAACTCATCCCAAGACCAAAACCTTTTACATTGTGCAGGTTGCCGGTGTGTGCACGATAAAATTTTTCAAAGATGCGTTTAACCGTTTCTTTGCTCATGCCAATCCCGTTATCCTGTATCTGTATCACCCAAAATTTGCCGGTACAATGCGTACGAATGGTAAGGCATAATTTATCGTTTCCTTTGGAATATTTCACTGCATTATCAACCAGATTATTAATAAGATTGGGGAAATGAACTTCATCGGCCTCGATCAGATCATTTTTTGCATTCAGTTGCAGAGATACTTCAGCGTTGCGTTCATCTAACTGCAACTTGAAATTGTTTATTATGCGTTGTATAATTTCATGGGCATGTAAAGGCTGAAGATTAAGTTTTAACTCCTGCCTGTCCATCAGTGCGGCTTGAAGAATTGTTTCCACATGCTTGTTCATGCGTTTATTTTCTTCTTTTATTATGCCGCTGAAATAAGTGCTTTTCTGTGGATCATGCTGTACTTTTTCATTCCGCAATGCATCCACTGCAAGCGATATGGTAGCGATAGGTGTTTTGAATTCATGCGTCATGTTGTTAATGAAATCGCTTTTTATCTTGCTCAGTTTTCTTTGTACAAGCATCGTTCTTACAGTAAGATAAAAAGCAGCAATAATAATGAACGTAAAAATACCCGAAGCAACAACCATCCACGTTAACGATTGCCAAACCTGCGTATTAAAATCGGGGATAACAATAAATAGATGTTCATAAGCCGTAAAGCTTTCCATATCGTTGCCGGTATTTGGCGTGATAGGCATAATGATCATCCGGTTGTGCACAGTGTCCAGCGATTCTTCTACAAAATTTCTCGACTTCATTTCCGGGTAAAAATCATTGGCATCAGAAGTTACGGCAAACTCAAAACGAAGTTTGTGAAGTCCCTGTTCGTGAAAGGCTTTTACCAGTTTTCCTTCAATTTCATACGTGCTGTAACGGAGGGAAAGGGTAGGAGGTGTGATAGAAAATACAAAACTATCCGGCAATCTCAAACTTCCTAATTGGCGCTGTTGTTTTAAAAATCTTCCTGTGTAAGCTTGTTTGCTAAGGTCCTGTGCCACGTTAAAACCGGCACGTTCGATCTTGTTCAATAAAGTTTCCCTTTGAACAAACAACAGGTTCGATAACCACGAAACCTGCATCACAATTATGCCCAGCAACGATAAAGTGATCAGAATAACAATTACAGGGAAAACTTTCTTCATTCTAACAAAAATATAGCACCCATTTTGTGAATATAAACGTTTAAATTATGTTTATCATCAATTTAACGAGTGAATTGTATGGTTTTAATTTTTTGATTGGATTGTAAACATTAAATTACTTTGTATGGAAGAGATATTAGCAGGTAAGATTTTGATTGCCGATCCTTTTTTGAAAGACCCCAATTTTATGCGTACGGTTGTTTTTTTATGCGATCACCAGGAAGAAGGAAGTTTGGGTTTTGTGGTTAACAGGTTATTCGAACAAACCATAGGTGAATTGGTTTCCGATCTTGAAGGTTGTGATTTCCCGGTTTATTATGGTGGCCCTGTGCAGTTAGATACGGTTCATTTTCTGCATCAATGTCCCGATCTTATTACCGGCGGCATCGAAATAGCAAACGGTATTTTTTGGGGCGGTTCGTTCGATGAAGTTGTACGGTTAATAAATCTGGGCATTTTAAAACGTAACATGATCCATTTTTATATCGGTTATAGTGGTTGGAGCGAAAAGCAACTTGAATCAGAGCTTGAACAAAAAACCTGGCTTACAACTGATGGCAACATACGACTTGTTTTTCATCGCGATGCCGGTTTAATATGGAAAGATGCATTACGGCAGTTAGGAGGAGAGTATGAGCAACTCATAAATTATCCGATTGATCCACAGTTGAACTAATTATTATTAAATTCAATTAGTTGCAGTATTTTTTGGATGTCGGCTTTTGTTCTTTGTGGCATCGGCTGTTGTGTCACTCACTTTTGCGTTCCGTTTTTATGGCAGCGGCCTAAAAATTCTTCTAAAAAACATTGTAGCCAAAACTTATATAATACAATCCTCCAACATAAGGATTACCAAATGCATTACGATAATAATTATTGAATAAGTTATTTGCGCCAAGTTTTATAAGATGATTTGTTTTGCCGATCTTATAACTTACCTGCATATCAACCGTACCAAAAGAAGGTATTTCACCGGTGCCAAAAGTTCCTTCCCAAAACACTTTGTCCTGCCATTTATAAAGAATATTAAATCCTAATCCTTTATAAACATTGCTATTGGAAAAACCAAGATTATAGCGGTATTTCGGCGTATTAAAGAAAGTAACAAAACCTTCCGGCGCATGGTTCAGCACATCGCTATATACATTTGCTAACAGGCGATAACCTTTTCCTACTAAATAATCCACACTGATGCCCCAGCCATTTGCTTTTACATCTGCATCGGTAGTTGTTACAAAGGAAAAATTGGTAGTAGTAAAAGGACTTGCAAGATCAAGCGGTGCTTTTGATGGATCGCCACTGATACCTCTTGCTACTGCAACACGTCCGATAAAATTCTTGTATTTACTGGTATAAATATAGGCATCCAGCAAAAGTTTCTCTGCGATAACGCCGCGGTAGCCAAGTTCAAAAGATTCCATGCTTTCTGGTGTTGGCGGAATAAATGGGGCAACTTTTAACACGGTGGGATTTGGTGTTCCGGCAGCTACCGTTGCTCTGTACTCTAAAACACTTTGAACTGTGTAAACAGGATTTGTATCGAAGTGATAAAGCTCTTTAAATAAAGGCAATCCTCCAATAAGAATGCTTGCGGGAGATTGTAAATTGATATATTGATCCTGGTTGTTTGGAAAGCGATAAGCTTGTTGATAAGAAAGGCGGTTGTTATTGTCTTTTGCTACTTTTATCAGTCCGGTTATTCTTGGCGTAAAACGTCCTTTGAAATTTTCATTTTTATCATAACGACCGGATGCTGTTAATTTCAATACATCTTTTAAAAATGATTTCT
>JAEZRL010000159.1 GCA_023440945.1 Bacteroidota bacterium | reverse complement strand
TTCACATCGGTAACAAAGAATTGCTATTTGAAAAGAATTCGGATATAAAAGAGGATGTCCTAAGAAAAGTAAATGTGCTCGAAACACAAGGCCATACCACAATGCTTGTTGAACAAAACGACAAGGTAATTGGAGTAATCAGCCTTATGGATGTTGCGCGACCTGAGGCAAAAGCAACACTAAGCGAGCTAAGGCATCATGGGATTAAAACAATGATCATGCTTACAGGCGATAATCAGAATGTAGCGGATGCAATAGCCAGAGAGATCGGAATTACGGTTGCAATGGGAAACTTATTACCGGAACAGAAACTTGCAGCGATCAGAGACCTGGTCGCCGGGAATAAGAAAGTTGCGATGGTTGGAGATGGTGTAAATGATGCGCCGGCCATGGCCATCAGTACCGTTGGCATCGCAATGGGAGCCGCTGGGAGTGATGTGGCATTAGAGACTGCAGATATTGCGCTTATGGCGAACAAACTTGTCCATCTTCCTTTTGCTATCGGATTAAGCAGAAAGGCACATCAAATAATCAGGCAGAATCTGGTGATCAGCATGGGGATGGTGCTGTTGTTAATTCCGCTCACCTTGCTTGGCATTGCGAAAATGGGTCCTGCCGTGATCGGTCATGAGGGATCAACCGTTGTAGTTGTATTCAATGCATTGAGGTTGTTGGGATATAAAGCTAAATAATTTGGTGATTTTTTTGAACCCCTCGCCTTGGGATAGCATTTGTAAAAGTAGAATTGCTTTGCTTCAGAATATTATAGAAAAATGCGGCTAAGCTGTAAGCTTCACCGTTTGAAAGTTACAATTGTCCGGATCGAATTACCATTTTCATAATTGCATTACGCACCCGTTGCAGTTGAACTTGCAGCCATTACCGCTGCTGCATTTGCTGCAGCTTGCTGAGCGGCGCGTGAGCTTTCACCTCCATCGCCTGCAAGACTCACGAAGGCGTAACCCCAACCTTTAAGTTCATTTTTCCAAAGCAGGGATCCGTCCTTGGCGTTCAAACAAAACAGAAGACCGGAAACACCAACAAATATTTTGTCATCTTCCACGCTTATCTGTCCATAATACATTCTCAGAGCAGATTTTGTGTATTGTTTCAGTTTTACTTCCCATATTATTTCACCTTTTTTCTTATCAATGGCTGCAACCCGGCCATTTGAAAAGATATAAATCACATTCTTTTTCATCTAAAATATTTTTGTAAAAATATGAGCAAAAGGAGAGAAAATATTTATGTCAAACCAGGCACTTGACATTTAAAAAAAATTGGCTGAAACTTAGCGTAGTGCGATTAAAAAAAATTTCTTTAATTGATTAAGTCATCGTAATATTGCGATAGGATTATGGGAGCAAGTAAATCACATGAGTTCACAGCTAAGGAAAATAGGATAGCCAACTATGCGAAGGCGCTGGCACATCCTGCACGTATAGCCATTTTAAAATACCTGGCAGATAAAAATGCATGTCAGTGTGGTAATATCGTGGATGAGCTACCGCTGTCTCAAAGTACAGTTTCCAGGCATTTAAAAGATTTGAAGGAGGCAGGGCTGATTAAGGGTGAAATTGATGGTGCTAAAGTCTGCTATTGTATTAATGAAAAAGAATGGAAAGCGGCAAAAGCCTGGCTTAACCAGTTGTTCGACAGCTATAAGTCATTTAATGAGTGTTGCTGATTTTTTTTGAAAACAGCTATCGTAATATTTCGATAACATTTAAATTTAAAGACATGGAATATAATGATCAGGTTAAAGAACTGGTTAAGCGTAAATATTCAGAAATCGCTTTGCAGGATAAGGAAATCAACCAGAGTTCCTGCTGTGGTGCAGGTGGCTGCTCTACTGAAGTGTATAACATTATGACAGATGATTATACGCAGATTGAAGGGTATAATCCGGATGCAGATTTAGGATTGGGATGCGGATTGCCAACATCTTTTGCGAAAATAAAAAAAGGGGATGTGGTGATCGACCTTGGTAGCGGTGCAGGTAACGACGCATTTATTGCGCGGCATGAAACGGGAGAAGATGGCAAAGTAATTGGCGTAGACTTTACTCCTGCAATGATCGAAAGAGCCAGGCAAAATGCTGATGCACGTGGATTTGATAATGTGGAATTTGTTCAGGGCGATATTGAAAACATGCCATTAGCTGAAAACCTTGCTGATGTAGTAGTTAGTAATTGTGTACTCAACCTCGTGCCCGATAAGAATAAGGTGATTAAAGAAATTTATCGCGTCTTGAAACCGGGCGGGCATTTTTCTATTTCCGATATCGTGCTGGAAGGTGAATTACCCAGGCAGATCAAAGAAGCCGCAGAGATGTATGCGGGATGTGTATCAGGAGCAATACAGAAATCAGTTTATATGGAATTGATTGAGCTCAATGGATTTAAAAATATCAGCGTACAAAAAGATAAAGCGATCGTTGTTCCTGATGATACACTGAGGCAATATTTGAATGAAGAACAACTTAAAGCTTTCAGGACTTCAGGCACAGGTATCCGGAGTATTACTGTGTATGCCGAAAAGCCGCTGGAAGAAAAAAAGACTTGCTGCGGTCCGAATTGTTGCAGCTAAAAATTAACTCCAGCCGCTCGTACAATGACAATACACAAAAAATCATTTTATGAGGATAGCACTTTTCAGCGATATCCATGCAAACCTCCCTGCTCTGGAATCCTGTTTCAAAAGCATTGAAGAACAAAGCCCGGATGCTATTTATTGCCTGGGAGATTTGGTTGGTTATAATATCTGGCCTAATGAAGTTATCAATGAAATCAGGAAGCGACGAATTCCAACCATTGCAGGTAATTATGACCTTGGAATCGGATTGATGAGTAATGATTGCGGCTGTGCTTATAAGACTGAACCTGAAAAAGAAATGGGGAAAATTTCAATCCGTTTCACTAACTCAATCCTTAATAAAGCTGAAAGACAATATCTGCGAACATTGCCCGCACATATCCGGATTGAATTTCAACTAAATAATGATAAACTGAATGTATTGCTGGTACATGGCAGTCCAAGAAAAATAAATGAATATTTATTTGAAGACCGGGATGAAGAAAGTTTGCTGAGAATAATGGAACAATACCACGCCGACGTTTTGTGTTTTGGACATACGCATAAACCCTATCATCGGGTGCTTCAGCAAAATGAATCGGAAAGAATTCGTTACCGTCATGCTATAAATCTGGGTTCGGTTGGAAAGCCTAAAGATGGTGATCCGAGAGGATGCTATGTAATGTTGGAAATCAGTAAAAATGCAAGTTCCTTTAATCTGGATTCGATAAGTGTCGAATTCATTCGTTTTGCGTATGATGTGGAGAAAGCTGCCCGGGCGGTTGAAGAAAGTCCTTTGCCTGATGAATATGCCGGGATGTTGAGAAAGGCATATTAGATTCGCTGTACCGATGATATTTGAACATAATTTTGTAGCATAATCACTTCGTTTCATGTACGAACGCTTCTTCCAAAAATTAAACGAGCATGTAAATCTGTCAAAGGAAGAAGAAGAACTAATGAAACAATACCTTACTCCCAAGAAGTTGCGGAAGAAACAATATCTTCTACAGGAAGGCGATGTGTGCAA
>JAEZRL010000507.1 GCA_023440945.1 Bacteroidota bacterium | reverse complement strand
GTATTGAGCAATAGCTTTCATAACCGGGCTCATATAATCTTTTGAGCGATCAATTGTTTCGGCTTCATTTGCTGCTTGTATCAAAGCGCACAAAGGCCATAGATACGAAAACTTTTTCTCGTTCGGTAAAACATGATTTGTTTCATAATAAAGACCATTAGCAGTATCATAAAAGTAGTGATAGATGTTCGTGCTTAATTTCTCTATCCTTTGCTGATATTCTGAAGATGACTGACCCTTAACTATATTACAAACAGCTATAAAAAAGCCTAAAATAATAAACGTTTTTTTCATGATAAGAAAACTTACATTTTTGCCACAAAGACATTAAGACTACAACTACATCTTATTGTCTTTGTGGCTATTTCTGTTAAATAGAATTACAGAACGTACAAGTGAGTGACACAACAAGCGATGCCACCTGTACTATTGTTTGTTCAAAAAAATTATTTGTTCATTTTTACATCAAGCAATTTCATAAAATAACCACCCACCACACTTCTTGCCTGGAAGCCAACCTGCGCACCTGTTGTTGTTTCGTGCCAATCGCTTAAAGGAACACGTGTTGGTGTTTCGGTTGCGTATTTATAAATAGGATCAATCAATGCATCAAAATCTTGCTTGTTATCTGTAAGTGTTGCCGTCCACATTATCCAGTCACTCTTTGTATAAGTTTTGCGACTATCCAAAGGCAAACCATATTTGTTTTGTTTAGTGAGATAATAAGCAACTTCTTTTTCATACACTTCTTCCGGAAATAGATCAAGATCAAGTACCTTATCCCAAACCAGGTTATACTTCTGGCTCCATGAATTTGTGCGGTCGAAGGTAAGTGCATAATGATCTCCCATATCAGCCATTTTCATCCAACGCTGCGCCATATCTTTTGCGGTGTCGCGATATTTTCCTGCCGTGTTTTTATCACCCAACATATCAGCCATCAATGCATAACAACCAATGCCTACGATCGCCTTCATCGAAAGATTTGCGTTGCGTGCAAGATGCCCTGCAAAATCGTCTGTGCACAATTGGTTGGCCGGATCAAATCCTTCAGTTGTTAAAAAATTCACCCAACGCGTTAGTGTTTGCCAATGCTTCTTTGCATAATCGGCATTGCCTTCGGCTTTTGCGATCGCTGCTGCGAGAATCATCATATTTCCGGATTCCTCCACCGGCATATCTTCGCCATAGGTTTGTCCGTTTGCCAAAGGATAAGTACCGAGATCATGCGCCGCAAAAGGTTTTGTCCATTTACCGCTTTCACTGTAATAAAAAATACCGTTCATCATGCCCTTTAGCAAGGCAGGATTGTATGCCAAATACAAAGGCGAAGAAGGATAAGTTATATCAACAGTATTTATGGAACCGTTACTGTAATTCTCTTTTGAAAGGAATAATAACTCGCCCTGAGGACTTTGCACCAGTTTATGGGCCGCCACACTTTGACGATAAGCAAGTACACAAAGGTCAGCGTACGTTTTTCCGCCGGCATTCAACACATCATTATACAATTTCTCATTCCATTCTGCACATTGCTGCATCACCTTGTTATAATTCGTTGAAGCTTTTGCTAACTGGTTCTCGATGGTTTCATCACCATTGCGGTTCCACCAGGGACGAAGATTCTGATGGAAATACTGGATGGAATAAATATCATCATAACCGAGTAAAAAGTACTGCTCTTTTGCATCTGCACCTACTTTACCTAAATAAACAGAAGTATTCAATACCAAATTTTTTCCTGATGTTATGGAACGATTTGTATTTGTGGAGGTAAAAGATGACAAAGCATCCCCAACTTTACTAACATATTGTTTTGCTTTCGCAGCAGTCGGAACTGCTACATACATATAACCCCAGTCAATTCTTAAATCATCTCCCTTCTTTTGTAAAACAGGTTGTTCTTTTGTGCCTGCTTTTAAAATATTCAACTGTGATGCTTCGTATTGTTTGGTTACAACTTCCTGTGCAGGTGTATTAACAGCAAGATCTGTTGATGCACTAAAATAAACCTGCACATTATGGGTGTTTCCGTCGTTTGATTTAACAGAATAAGTGATATAAGAAACTGGTCTTGCAAGCAGATCAAGATCCTGTATAAGCAAAGGCGAAGTAAATGTAAGCGTTGCATCAACAGGGCCGCAGGTAAAATCATAAATTGTTTGTGTTGCATTGAGCGTAACATTTTTTTGTACCGCTTCTGTTACCGTTGCATCTGATTTTTGTACCGCTTCGTTTACCAGACCAGCATCTAAAAAAGCGCCGCCTGCTGTATTCTCGATGTGAATCGCCAACACATTTTTTCCTTTCTTCAGTTTTTGCTTTACATCATCAAGGGGAATATAATTATACTTATGAACCCATCCTTTATGCTGATATACTTCTTCGCCATTCAAATACACTTCAATATTATCATCGTGATTCAGCTTCAAAAAAAGCTTGTTGAAATCAACATCGTTTAACGTAAATGTTCTGCGGACCCAAAGATTTTCAGTTTTCCAAACGGTTCCTTTTGTTGAAGAGTTATCACTGAAAGGAGCTTTGCCGGTTTTCCAGGATGCATCATTAAATGAACCGTTTTGCCAGCCTTCGGAAGGCTGTGTTTCTGTGTATTTAACAGTATAAGCATTTTCTTCGGTTGTAGGTAAAACCGTTTCAAAATTTTTACCTTCTTTTCCCAAAACCCGGTAAGTTTTTCCATCCACTTTTATCAAACCGGTTAAAGATTGTTCTGCTCCTGTCCAGTGTTTGGTAGTTGATGTATTCAGCGTATCCGTCATTGACCATATACTAAAATATGGATCATGCGTTATCAAAGGATAAGCCGGCGCCTTTTGTTGCGCACAAACAATTTTAACAGCAAAAACAAAAGCGAGCAATAATAATTTTTTCATCTGAGAATTTTTATTGTTTTTATATGCCAGATGGAACCTCGCATTTTTATTGCTGTGTTTGTTTAGCATTTTGATTAAGCTCGGTTTCATATGTCTTTTATGCTTTTTATTCTTTTTGATACAGTGTGCAACAATACTATTAAGCTTGGTTGCGTCGCATTTCGTTCATCGTTCAGTTA
>JAEZRL010000506.1 GCA_023440945.1 Bacteroidota bacterium | reverse complement strand
AAATAAAGATGATTAATTTGACAGCCGTTATATGTTTCATGCAAGATTTTATGCTAAATGTCTTATCAAAAATTTTATAAATTAAAATAGTTTTTTGCGTTATGATAGCAAATATCCTGGATCATTTTTCCTATCCATTTTATATCGTTTGGCAATTCTCCGTTCTCTATGTCCTTTCCAAACAAATTGCACAATACACGCCTGAAATATTCATGACGTGAATAAGAAAGAAAACTTCTTGAATCGGTTGTCATGCCAATAAAACGACTAAGTAAACCCATGTTACTTAAAACATTTATCTGCGTCTCCATTCCCTGTTTCTGATCAAGAAACCACCACGCGGTTCCAAATTGCATTTTGCCGAGAACGGTTCCATCCTGGAAGTTTCCGATCATCGTTGCAAACACTTCATTGAAAGCAGGATTGTTATTATAGATAATTGTTTTCGCCAATTGCTCTTTTTTATCGAGCCTGTTGAAAAAAGCAGACATTTCTTTTGCTATCGGCCAGTCACCCATTGAATCAACACCGGCATCAGCGCCTAATCTTTGTAATAATCTTGAATTGTTGTTACGTAACGCACCGATGTGAAACTGCTGAACCCAGTTGCGCTCATAATTCCACTCACAGATAAAATGCAGTGTGGCTGATTTGAATTGACTGATCTCATCATTACTTAAATCGATATTATCCAGGATTTTATTAAAAGAGTTTTCTAATTCTTTCAGGGTGAAATCTGCGGCATAAAACTTCTCCAGCCCGTGATCCGAAATGCGGCAACCAATATCATGAAAATAATCGTGACGTCCTTTCAATGCTTTAAGCAGATCGTCATAACTTTTGATTTCAATATTTGAGGTAGTGCTTAATTTTTCAAGATATACTTTGTAGGTTTCATTGTTCTCAACTGCAATTGCTTTGTCTGGTCTGAAGGCAGGCAAAACCTTTATGTTAAAAGCTTTTTCTTTTAATTGTTTATGATATTCCAGATCATCCGCAGGATCATCTGTTGTACATAAAACTTCTACATTGAAATAGTTCAACAAAGCTTGTGTAGTATATTTCGGCAATTGCGCATTGCATGTCTCGTAAACTTCTTTTGCTGTTTCAGTGTTTAATAATTGTGTGATGCCGAACGGCTTTTTAAGTTCCATGTGGGTCCAGTGATACAAAGGATTGCGCATGGTGTATGGCACTGTTTCAGCCCAGCATTTGAACTTTGTATAATCGTCTGTATCGCCTGTTATAAAGTTTTCATTTATGCCGTTGCTGCGCATAGCACGCCACTTATAATGATCACCTTTTAACCAGACTTCTGTAAGATTTGCAAACTGTTTGTTGGAAGCTATCTCATCCGGAGGAAGATGATTATGATAGTCTATAACCGGCATCGGTGCAGCATAATCAAAATATAATTGCTTAGCTGTTTCTGTTTCCAACAAAAAATCTTCTGATAAAAATGGTTTTACCATTATGCTTGTATGTTTCAATTCATTAATCAAAATTCAAATTTAGAATTAGAGTTAATCAATATTTTTTGAACCACATAGGCACATAAAAACATAAAGCTTTTCGTAAAATTACTTTTTCTATGTGTCTTATGTTTCTATGTGGTTCAATTATGTATTACGATTTAAATGTCTAATTCTACTCCAATTTTTGTTACGCAACCGTATTTATAACGCCTTTAAAAAATCCTTCTGATTCTGCAAGACCAGGCAGCGGATCTTTCATATCTTTTTCATATTCTATGCTGCAAATACCTTTATAACCTACTTTGTTCAATGCTTCAACCAACGCTTTAAAATTAATGATGCCTCTGCCTATTTCAATCGCTTTGCCATTATTATCGGCAGAAGTAACATCTTTTATGTGCAAATCAAAAAGCCTGTTCTTATAATCTTTTATCGTTTTTACAAGATCAGCGCCGGCTCTTGTTGCATGACCAATGTCCAAACATAAACCCATGCGCTCATCCCTCTTGCTTATATGTTCCATCACATTTTGGGGCGCAGGATAAAGCTTGTCTTCAGGGCCATGATTATGTATCGCTATTTTGATATTTGTTGATTTTACTTTTTGTTCTGTATAATCTAACAACTCGTAAGTTGGAACGCCAACGATCATATCAACGCCAACTCTTTTTGCATAATCAAAAGCTTCATCAACGGCCTGTTGTGTTTTCATGTAAATAACACCGAGCGTGTACACTTTTATGTTAGCTGCGTTAAATTTATCAAGCACCTCTTTTATTTTTTCCGCCGGACTATCTAAGGGCAAATGAAAATCTTTGAGGGAAATATAATGAATATCCATTCGCTTCATCATACTAATTGCTTCATCAACACTGAAATGTGCAAAAGTATAACCTGCAATTCCAATATTTAAAGCAGTGCTTTTTTTTGGTGCATATACAAACGATGCTTTGCTTAAGGCGGGAAAGCTAATCGTTGAAGCAGTGCCAAGCATTAATTGCCGTATGAATTTTTTCCTGTTGATCATGTAATTGGTTTTTATTCTGAAAGTTTTTTGTGTTCAAAGCGTTACAAATCTATTCAGGAATTTCTGTTAATGCAGGTACATTGCTTTCATAGCCAACATAACCTTTGTTTTGATTGATGTGACCGTTACTGTTACCTTGTATAGATATAGCAGGCACAGGCCATAACACGTGATAAGGACTAATGGTGTATTTATCACCATGATTTGTTACCGTTCCTTCACGATAGAAATTATTTTTTGCGATGATCCTGTCGTAGAAATAATTATCGTCAGAAAAGTTTTCAAGATGATAGGTCTTACCGTTTTCAGCAGGTTTGCCCGTCATTGCAAAAATATAAGCGATGCGTGTTAACTCTGTTTTTCTTGGTTCTTCATAAAATAATTCTCTTGCTCTTTCATCGAGTATCATTCCCATATTCACTTTATCAGGAGTGATGGGTGCACAGCCTGCACGTGTTCTTACCGCATTAATATCTGCTGCGGCGCTGGCTAAATCTCCTTTCCAGAAATATGCTTCAGCTCTTAACAAATACGTTTCTGCCAAACGAAAAACATACCAGTCGCTATGACCACCCTGCATTGGTGAATTTTCATTATCCGGGATAAATGTTTTGTATTGCGGCCAGCCAAACCAACTGCGAATAGTATCAACACAAAGCAATCCTCCGGCGTCATTATATTTTTGAAGATGCTTCATATAATAGGGATCCTCCGGATGATCTGCTGTTGCTTTTAATGCGTCGTAATTGTTGTACAGTAGATCTTCCATATTCATCCAGTTGCCGGGTGCATGACGAAGATCATTTGGATCGGTCCATATTTCCCACTGGCTGTAATTGGTTGGCCTGCATCTGCCAATTCCACGGCCATACAAAGACGATTGAACATACGGCACAGAAACACCATCATTTGTACCTTTTTTGCCAGATGGTGTTGTGATATTAGTACCCCAGTAAGGAACGGCCTGGCGCATGATACGCATACCCCCATCGTAACCACCATCACCAAAACGGTCAATTACCATGTAAAGGGCTTCGGTGTTTTCGCCAAGCGATTTATTTTCGGGACGATGAAGATCCCAAATCACATTCTTTTTTGTTGCGCCAAAGGGATGCGTCATTAATGCATATCTGCCTCCATTAATAACATCGCTTGCTGATTGAATGGCATCATCAAACTTGCCGAGAGCAAGATTTATTTTGGTAAGAAGATGAAGCACGGCGCCTTTTGTTACTTCGCCACGTGGCACATCATCTGACATCCAGAGTTTTGCTGAATCAAGATCTTTCTTCATCTTCTCGAGTATCACTTCCCGTTTGGTTGAAAAAAAATCAAGTTTCGGTTCGGTGATCTCTTTCATAATTGCAGGCACATCACCAAACTGATGAGTTAACCTGTAATAACGCATAGCCCTGTGAAAATAAGCAGCTCCTAAAATTTCATTTCTTTCTTCGGGTGAAGCGTATGTTGCATCATCAATCCGAGAGATAACTGTGTTGGCATACTTGATGCCTTTATAGCCTTCGCTCCAATAATAATAAATTCTTGCATGATCAGCATCATTATACCTCGCCTGGTCAGGATTTATAACGAGATTAAGATCCTGTGCAGGCCCTGATTTATCTGTAGTACCTTCTACCGTTACTTCAGAAAATAACATCTCTGTTAAAATAGGAGGATTATCCCCATAATATTCTATTCTTAAATTTCTTGCACAGGAAACAAGCGCTGCCCGCATAGCTGCTGCATCTACGAACGTTTCTGATGGTTCGTAAAAAGATAAAGGTTTTGGTTTAAGCCTTTCCTTTGAGCAACCGGCATAAAGCATAATGCTTAGATAACCTGAAAAAATTATGATGGTTCTTATTAATTGACGTTTCATTGTAATATTTTTTACGCTGATTTTAGAATGTAACATTTATACCCAAAGAATAGTAGCGTGGTGGTATGGCTGTTGAAATATTGCCATTGCCATCTCTGTTTCTATATTCAGGATCCCAAAAATCCCAGTCGGGTGCATAGAGGCCGGCATTGGTTACGTTCATATACACTTTCATGCTTTCGATCCCTGCCTTATCCAACATTGTTTTAGGCAGTGTGTAAGCCAGCGCTACATTGTTTAAACGGATAAAAGATGTTTTCCGATAAACACTGAAAGCTGCGCTGCCATTGCT
>JAEZRL010000504.1 GCA_023440945.1 Bacteroidota bacterium | reverse complement strand
TTAGTAAATCTATTAAACTTTCGTTGCGTCGCACTCTTGTACACCTTATTCTTCACGCAACAATTAAAAATTATTTTGCCAATCTTATTCCAGTGTATTGCCAGCGTAAATGCGGGTGAAAAAAGTTACGATAAGTGATCCTGCTATGTCCGGGTGAAGTAACTTCCGATGCGCCTCTTAACACTTTTTGATTCACCATAAATTTACCATTGTATTCGCCAATAGCGCCGGGTGCTTTTGTAAAACCGGGATAAGGCAGGTAAGCGCTTTCTGTCCATTCCCAACGCTTTCCCCAATTAAATTGCTGAGCTGCTACTTCCCATTCAAATTCCGTTGGTAAACGCAATCCTTTCCATGCAGCATAAGCAGAAGCTTCATAAAAACTGATATGGCAAACGGGTTCATCTGCGTTAACTTTTTTTAATCCCTGCAAAGTATAATTGTACCACTCATTGTCGATATTGTACCAATACATCGGTGCAGAAATATTGTTATTCTTCACCCAATCCCATCCTTCCGCATGCCAGTAGTTAAAATTTTTATAACCACCTGCATTCATAAATTCCAGGTACTCCGCATTAATTACTAATGAGGCAGCAATCGAAAAATCTTCGAGATAAGTTTTATGTCTTGTCAGCTCATTATCAAAACAAAATCCATTACCGTTATAACCAATTTCATACAAACCATGCGGAATGGAAATAAAGTTGTTGTTATTAGCTTCTACAGGAGTTGCCATTTCATTTTTGCAATATGCCGGGAACAAAGGATTATGGCCTAAAATGTATTTAATGTCCGTGTACAATAATTCCTGGTGTTGTTCTTCATGATTAAATCCCAATAACATCAATTCTTTTAACTCAGAAGAATTATTCGTGAGCAACAATTGCTCCATCGCTTTATCAACATATTGCCGGTAATTATAAATCTCTTTAACTGTTGGTCGGCTTAAATTTCCGCGATCCGTTCTTATAACTCTTGCACCAACCGTTTCATAATAACTGTTGAAAACATAGTTGTAATCAGAATTGAAAATCTTATAATTTTCCACATAATTTTTCAAGATAAATGTTTCAAAAAACCAGGTGGTGTGACCAAGATGCCATTTGGGTGGACTAACATCAACAACTGGCTGTACCACGTAATCCTCCGTTTGTAACGGGCTGCAGATTTGTTCCGTCCGTTGACGAACATTAAGGTATTTTTCAAATAAGGTCATAACATTCATTTATGTTTTACAAATTCTGAAAGTTCAGAAATTGTATGAATATTTAATTTTTCTGCTTCCTGCCTGCGCATCATCAATGCATAAGTATTATTGAAACCAATCGGTTGAAGCCATGTCAGATTATATTTTTTATTAAAAGCTTCTTTTACATAATCATATACTTTTTCTTTGTCTGTAATTATTTGCTGCACTGTTGTCCGCGGTGATTGAAGCATAACAAGCAAGGCCGTTCCGGTGTATTCAGGATAAAGATCAATTTGGTCATTCATTAATGCATCAAAACATATCTTGGTTCCGCCTAATCCTGTTTTTGTTGCAACATCAAGATCTGTATAACCTTTTATCAGCATGCTGTACATGTAACTTAAAATGTATTGCTCGGAAAATATTTTTGAACCAATTCTTATCGTTCCATTCTTTCCATTTTGAGCGGGCTTGTATAAATGTTGTCTTATCAAAAAATCTTTAGCAACCTGTTCTGGTAATCGCTTTAAATAATCAACCTGGTAATTCAATGCCGTCATTACAGAATCATTGATTTTTCCGCTTAATAAATTCAAAACATCTTTAAGTTCAGGATATTTTTTCAAGACTTCATTCCGTACAACCGGAGCTGCATAATAAGGTGGAAAAATATGTTTATCGTCATTCAAAACAACAAGATCAAAAGCTTTCAAACGTCCATCAGTACTATATCCGCCAATAACATCAAGTTTCTTTTCATACAAAGCCCGGTACATCATTGCATCGCTAATTAGCACCGTTCTTATATTCAATCCATACTTTTCTTTCAAGCCCACGTATCCATCTGTTCTTCCCATAAATTCATGCTCAAAACCTGCGAGCATTTTTCCTTCTATTGCCTGTGGCAGTACATAAAAAGAGGAGAGAAGAACGAGCAGTAGAGGCGCAATAATTATTCCCTTTTTTATTTTTCTTACATCCAGTTTTTGAACAAGAGAAAGAAGATAATCAAAAATAATTGCCAGCAAGGCTGCAGGAATGGCACCTGCTAAAATCATGTTCGTGTTGTTTAATGCAATGCCACCAAAAATAAACTCACCTAAACCTCCTGCAGCAATGTAAGCAGCAAGCGTTGCAACACCAACGGTTATAACGGTTGCAGTTCTTATACCGGCAAGTATAACAGGCATGGCAAGTGGTAATTCAACTTTCGTAAGTATTTGCCCATTGCTCATGCCCATTCCTTTTGCGGCTTCGGTTATAGATGCATCTACACCAGAAATGCCTGTATAAGTATTCCTGATAATGGGCAATAAAGCATATAAAAAAAGTGCAACAATGGCGGGCTTTGCACCAATACCAAGTAAAGGTATCATAAAGCCAAGTAAGGCAATGCTTGGAATGGTTTGCAAAACGCCTGCGATGTTTAATACAATGCCTGCAAATTTCTTCTTTCTCGAAATGAAAATACCGAGCGGCACCGCAATTATGATAGCAATGAATAAGGAAATAAAGGTTAAGCCGATATGCGCTAATGTTTGATCAAGCAGCTTGCCGGATTGTTGTTGTATGAACTGAAAGAATGATTGTTGCTGTTCGTTCATTATTGCGAAGCTTTGTATTCACTGAAAGCTTGTAGCAAAGTACTCAAATCTATTCTTTTTATCTCATTGTGCATTGTATGATGAATATTGATCGAAGCGTTATTTGTTTTATTCGTCAGCAGTTCCATTGCTTCCCAGGTATTATTATCCTGTGTTAGTGAAATATCTCCTTTATCCTTGTGATCAGAAGGAAGATAGGGCCATAGCTTTTGCAGAACAATTGCATTGAGTTCGAGTTGTAAATGTTGTTCAGCCAGAAAATTGGTGACAAACTTATTGACGGGATGAAACAATAACTCCTGTGGTGTTCCAGCCTGAACGATCTTTCCTTTATCCATTAAACATATCCTATTGCCATATGCAAAGGCTTCCTGTATATCATGTGTAACCATGATAATTGTTTTCTTTTTAAATGCTTCCAGTTGAAGTAACTCTTTTCGTATCTCTGTTCTTGTAACAGCATCCAAAGCGCCGAAAGGTTCATCCATTAATAACACAGGAGGATCTGCAGCCAATGCTCTTGCAACACCAACTCTTTGTTGCTGGCCACCGCTTAACTGCGAAGGATAAAGGTTTTTATACGTTTCGTAAGGCAAATGCAACTGCTCTAGCAACTCTTTTGTCCGCTGCTGTTTTTTGGTAATGCTCCACTTTAATAAGGAAGGAACAACTTCTATATTTTCAGCAATAGTATAATGCGGAAACAATCCATGATGTTGCAAAACATAACCAATACCTCTTCTTAACTTTTCCGGTGATTGAGTTAAGATATTTTCACCATCAACTTTTATTATTCCTTGAGTTGGTTCGGTAAGACGATTGATCATTCGTAAAGTTGTTGTTTTACCACAACCACTCGTGCCCAGTAAAATCAATCTTTCACCTTCTGCCACATCAAAAGATATATCATCTACTGCTTTTACCTGGCCGAAATATTTGCTTACATTTTTTACTTCGATCATTTTTAATCTAATTGATTAAACAGGTTGTTCAACGACTCTGCATAAGTGGGATGTGCAAAAATTGCAAAACTTAAATCATCATAAGGTATTTTTCCCATCATGGCCAATTGAAGCATCGCCATCAATTCTCCTCCCTGCTCACCGATAACTGCAGCACCCAAAATTTGTTTCGTATCTGCATCCACAATCGCTTTGATGAGTCCTCTTGTTTCACTTGTTTCAATGGCTCTTGCAACATGTTGCATCTCCAGTCTAGCAACTTTATAATGCAGCCCTTTTTTTTGGGCATCCTGTTCTGTTATACCTATTCTCCCTAACTGCGGATCGGTGAACATACAATAAGGAACCATGCGGTTATGAAAAGAAACATTTTTATCCTCGAATAAGTTCTGAGCAATGACAACATAATCATTATAAGAAATATGAGTGAAAGCTGGTCCTCCTTTTACATCGCCTAAGGCATAAATTCCGCTGACATTTGTTTCGAGTTTGTCATTTACTTTTATATAGCCGCGACCATCTATTTCAACACCTGTTTTCTGTAATTGAAGTTCCTCCGTTTGAGGTGTTCTTCCTGCCGCTATCAACACATGCGAACAAGTGGTAGTGTGAGGATTGTTATCAATGCTTATGTCGACACTAATATTACC
>JAEZRL010000499.1 GCA_023440945.1 Bacteroidota bacterium | reverse complement strand
ATTATCTTTTTCTTTTCTTTTATCGGCTGCGAACGTATTGATGCCGGAAACGTTGGCATTAAAGTAAATAACGCAGGTGGTGAAAGAGGTGTTTCCAAAACAGAATATGTAACAGGCTGGGTTTTTTACAGTCGTTTTATTAGCCGCATTTATGAATTTCCAACTTATCAACAGCACAAAGAATATGAGCCATTTGTAGTTCCATCCAAAGGAGGAACCATCTTTACTGTTCATCCGTCCTTCAACTATAATCTAAATCCAGGTGAAGTGGGAGAAATGTTTCAAACCTTCCGCCTGCCACTTAATCAATTGGAAGAAGGTTATTTAAAAAATGCAGTTTCTGTTACCATCCGTGAAGTAACAAACACTTTCACCGTCGATAGTATATTGAATAATTTATCACTTTATGATGCCGCCATTGTAACCGGATTAAATAAAAAGCTAGCACCGTTTTTCACTGTTTCCACTTTTACCTCTGGCTTACAACCGGATGAAAAATTAGCAGCTACCATTGCGGCAAAAGCAGATGCTATACAACAGGCACTGCGTATAGAAAACGAGCAGAAAGCTATACGTGCCAAAGCAGAAAATGATATTATTGAAGCAAGACGGGACAGTGCTGTTCTTGTAATTGGTGCGTTGAGCGAAGCACGCGCTATTCGTGAAAAACAAAATGCATTAACACAGGAATATGTAGAGTATCAGAAAGTATTGAAGTGGGATGGAAAACTGCCACAGGTATCTTCAGGCAATGGCAGCATGATATTACAATTAAAACAACCATAAAAATATGATAGTTTTCCAAGACTATATGAGCAGGAATTTCTGCTTTCGGCGGTATTCTTCGGGCATTTGGTCTTGGTGTTGGTTATGCTTTAATGTAAAAAAATATCATTCAAAGTCACGGTTTATACGTGGCTTTTTTGTTTTATTTTTTTATGTTTCCTGTCTGGTTTTCTCCTATCCCTATATGGTGTTTGTATATTAATCTTCCTCCCATATAATTTCCAATGAATAAGAAAATTATGAGCATAGACTTTATAATAATCCCTTTTTTATCAACTGAATAAGGAGAAGGAAATGTTTGCCAGGCTTTATAAGTGATAATGGCAAAAATGGCTATAATTGCGCCATTAAGAAAGCCATGATAAAGTGCTAAAGCCATTGCTTTTTTATCTGTTCGCGGGATGATAAACAATTCAAGTAGCCCGGTTAATACAGCGAGTAAACCAACAGCAACACCCCCTACTAAACTATAAAACCCTGTTTCATAAAAAGAAGTGTTTCCGGTTACATTATATAAAATATTCATCACAAGATCCATCGGCAATAAAGCAGTAGGAAAATGAATCAGCAAAGGATGTACAGGATGATCAAATAATTTCATTTTCCGTATTTAAAAGATCATTAATAAAAGAAAAACTAAACCTATTGCCGCAACCACACCATGTATAACGGCTAACCATGTAGGGCTAAACTTTCCTTTCAAATCGCGAAAGAACATGTAAAATCCTGCGATTGCTGCAACAATAAAAAGTATCAAACTTGCACGAACGTTGTTAACAGGATTATCAACAAAATAAATTATCAGTAACACTAATGCAATAGCTGCAAAAATTCCGTGAGCATAAATAACGGTTCGGGATGTGTTGGCTGATGTTAACCAGTTCTTTAAAATAGTAAGACCAAATATTGCAGCAATTACAAAAAGGATGATAATGATATAAAGCATACTGTTTTTTATAAACAGAGTAAGGACGGTAAAAAAGGTTACAGAATAAACAGGCACAAGTGTTTTTGTAATCTCAAACTGTTTTTTACCTGTTCATCACAAAACGTATTTATTGCAACATTGAAATAAGATGAGAGTGAAGTGACTATTTTTGATTTGTTGCAAATTATCGTTGAATAAAACCTCATGCAAACAACACATACACGAACGGGGGAAGTGATGCTACTGTTTGAATTTACTTCTGCAGATGGCGTCGTAAAGCCTCTTGTATTTACATCACCATACAAGATTATAACTACAGCCAAAATAGAAGAAGTAATACCTTGTATTAAATTAATTCAGCAAGCAGTAGATGAAGGTTATTATGCCGCTGGATTTTTATCTTACGAAAGTGCGCCTGCTTTTGATACAGCCTTTCATACCAAAACTTCTTCTCCGGTACCATTGTTATGGTTTGGTTTGTTTTCTCAACCTTCTCCTGAAGAAATAAAAAGTGAAAGTTCTTATTCAATTACAGAATGGAAGTCTTCTGTTAATGAAGCAGAATATCGCGAAGCTATTCAATCTATCAAAAAAGTTATTCAAAGAGGAGATACATACCAGGTAAATTATACCATCAGGTTGAATAGTTATTTCAAAGGTGATGCTTTCGCTTTTTTTAATAAACTTAAAAAAGCACAAGCATCAAATTATTGTGCTTATATCAATACAGGTGAACATAGCATTTTATCTGCATCGCCTGAACTTTTTTTTCATGTTAAAGAGGAAGAGATCATAACCCGTCCCATGAAAGGCACAATAAAAAGAGGCTATACTTTTTTAGAAGATGAGGAGAATGCGAAATGGCTATATCATTCAGAAAAAAATCGGGCTGAAAATGTAATGATTGTTGACATGTTGCGAAACGATCTGTCCGTTATTGCACAGAATGGAACTGTTGAAGCAATAAGACTGTTCGAGGTAGAAAAATACCCAACTGTTTATCAAATGACATCAACAGTAAAAGCAAAACTCTGCAAAGGAGTAAAGTTGATGGATATCTTTAAAGCACTTTTTCCTGCAGCTTCTATTACCGGTGCTCCTAAGGCAAGCACAATGAAGGTTATTTCAGAAGTTGAAACACAGCCACGTGGTGTTTATTGTGGAGCGATCGGTTATATAACGCCATTAAAAGAAGCCGTTTTCAATGTGCCGATAAGAACGGTTGTGATTCAACAGCGAACAGGCAAAGCGATATATGGTGTAGGCGGAGGAGTTACTTCAAATTCCACAGCCGAGGATGAGTATAATGAAATTAATACTAAAGCAAGATTTTTACAGGATGAGAGAAAAGACTTTCAATTACTTGAAAGCATTCTGTTGGATGATGGTGAATATTTTTTGCTGGAAGAACATTTAGAGCGTCTAAAAAATTCTGCTTGCTACTTTGATTTTTTGTTTGATGTGAATAAGATCAAAAGTTGCTTGTTTTATCATGCAAAAAAAAATAATAATGGCCAATTCAAACTACGTTTGCTTATAGATAAAAAAGGGGAGGTAAGTACAGATTGCCAGCCAATACAACCTTCAATAAAATTGAATAAAGTTGTGCTTGCTGATAAGCCTGTTGATAAAAACAATCATTTCCTGTATCACAAAACAACAGAGCGCTCTGTGTATTCTCACTTTAGAAGGAAACAAGCGGAAGGCATTCTTGATACTTTGCTTTGGAATAAAAATAAAGAGTTAACAGAGTTTACCAATGGCAATATTGTTCTGAAGATAGATCAGCAATTGGTAACGCCTTCGGTAAAAAGCGGTTTACTTGCAGGTACATTCAGAGATAGATTAATTCGTGATGAAAAAATATTTGAAAAAAAGCTAACCATTGCCGACATAAAAAGAAGCGATAAGATATGGTTTATCAACAGCGTAAGAAAATGGATTGAAGTTCAGTTGATCAACAATAACGAATAAAGGTTTTCTAATCGAATAATCCTTTCTGTAATTTATTTTCATTCAATAAATGGGGAACGGGAATGGATAAGTTCATCTTGCTGTTCATTCGTTCTATCAGGTATTTGCTCAATTCCGGTGAATGCAGTTCTTCATGCTGATGCATAAAAAAATATAAAGTTTGTAAACCTTCATCACTCCACAATTTTAAACGATTAATCCATTCATCAATTCTTGTATAATCCGTTTTATGCAAACTATTGCCAACAAAACGAATAAAAGTTTCAGGTTTGCTTAAGTACATGTGCACGCAATCTCTTCTGCCTGCTGCATCAGATATTACCAAACCAACATTGTTGTCTGTAATAATTTTGTACATCTCTTTATTAAAACCGTTTGTGAACCATTCAGAATTGCGCAGTTCAAGAAACAGATCAATATCTTTTGGGAGAGATTCAATGAATTGCTGAATAACATCCCTGCTTTTTAAACCCATTTGCGGATGCGGCATAAGAAAAACCGGACCTAAATTATTTTCAAACTGAATAATAGCGTTAAGAAATTCATCCACTTCACGCTCACAATTTCTCAAACGCTTCATGTGCGTAATGATTTGCGGAAATTTAGGACAAAATTTAAAGTTTGTATCAACATTGTCCCGCCATTTTTTTACTTGCTCTGAAGTTGGAATTTTATAATAAGTAGCATTTAGTTCGATGCAGTTAAACAATTTTGAATAGTAAGAAAAAAAGTCTTTTTCTTTTGTGCCCGACGGATAAAATTTTCCGATCCAATCTTTTCTGCCCCATTTGGCGCAACCCACAAAAACTTTCGGTTTTACAGTTTTGAATTTTGAAAGTATTAGTTCATTCTGAGGTGGATCAGGTGATAATTCAAGTTGAATCTTTTCTAATTCTGCTGCATTTATTTTTCCAAATTCCATGATTCAGTTTATCTATATCAACTTTATATTGTGACTGATAATTATTCAACATAGCTACGAAGCACACAAAGATAATTTTATTGACCGTGTGAAGATGACATATCATGAAGGGCAACAGCACAAAAAAATTCTCCGACCAGTTACGGGTTACATAACTAAATCGGAGAACCAAGGGGGTTTTCGATAGGAAAACCGGATCTTTTACATAGGTTAGCTCATAAGATTTAAAGATTTATCCCAGAGATCTGATCCAATTTACCAGCTCATCTTTTGTTTTTCCTGTCTTTTGTTGCAATCTTCCAATAAACTCGTCATCTTTACCCTCTTCATATTTCAGATCATCGTCTGTGAGATCAGCGTAAGATTGCTTTATTTTCCCTTTGATTTCGTTCCATTTTCCTTTTAATTCCAGTTTGTCCATAATCTCTTTTTTTAGCTATTATTATTTATGCTATTATTATGCCAAAATAAATAGCGGCTATAAGAGAAGATTGATGAATAGTGAAGGACATCTTGCTCAATAACGAATAGAATGTTGAAGTGAGTGACACAACGAAGTTTAATTGAAATACAAAAGCCACGAACAGAAATATTTACATCAATTGCTTTACAACATTAAAAATAGTTTTCGCCTTACCAAGCGTATAATAATGCAAAGCAGGAACGCCAAATTCCTTTAGTTCTTTGCACTGCTGCACCAGCCATTCAATACCTACTTTTTCGCAATCTGCATCTGTTTTACATTTAAGAATTTCTTCCGAAAGCGCATCCGGAATATCCACATGAAAAATGCGTGGCAGTACAGACAATTGCTTTTTACTTGTAATGGGTTTTAATCCCGGGATAATAGGAACATTAATACCACAATTACGACAAGCTGTTACAAATTCTTTATATTTTTCATTATCAAAGAACATTTGCGTCATAATGTATTCTGCGCCTGTTTCAACTTTTTCTTTTAACCGTTTAAGATCAACATTCAAATTTGGAGCTTCAAAATGTTTCTCGGGATAACCGGCAACACCAATGCAAAAATCAGTTTTGCCGCCGTCACGTATATCTTCATCCAAATAAATTCCGTGATTGAGATTAACAACCTGTTTTAACAGATCAATGGCATAACTGTGACCATCTACTTCTGCTTCAAAAAAGCTTTCATTTTTTGGCGCATCACCGCGTAATACAAGAACATTATCAATTCCTAAAAAATTAAGGTCTATCAGGGCATCTTCCGTCTCGCGTTTGGTAAATCCGCCACAGATAATATGCGGCACAGCATCAATA
>JAEZRL010000474.1 GCA_023440945.1 Bacteroidota bacterium | reverse complement strand
ATCGTACAGATCCCGGACAAGTTTTACCAGGTGTAAAAAATGTTATTGCTGTTGTTAGCGGTAAAGGCGGCGTTGGTAAGAGCACGGTTGCAGCTAATTTGGCTCTTGCCATTGCGCAAGGTGGAGCAAAGGTTGGATTGATGGATGCAGATATTTACGGTCCGAGTGTACCCATAATGTTCGGTGTAAGAGGTGAAAGGCCAATGATGCGTGATGTGAATGGTAAAGGAATGATCGTTCCGCTGGAGCGTTTCAACATAAAATTAATGAGCATTGGTTTGCTCGTGGATGAAAAGAATGCAGTTGTGTGGCGTGGACCAATGGCAAGTAGCGCCATTAAACAATTTGTTACAGATGTAGATTGGGGCAATCTTGATTATCTTGTTATTGATATGCCTCCCGGCACCGGCGATATTCATTTAACGCTTATGCAAACCGTTCCAGTTACCGGCGTGGTTATCGTAACTACTCCGCAGGATGTGGCGCTGGCCGATGCTAAAAAAGGAATTGCGATGTTTGGACAGGCGCAGATTAATGTACCTATCATTGGGCTAGTTGAGAATATGGCTTTTTTCACACCGGCAGAGTTGCCAAATAATAAATATTACATTTTTGGTAAAGAAGGTGGAAGGAAATTAGCGGAAGAATATGACCTTCCTTTTCTTGGACAAATACCCTTGGTGCAAAATATTCGTGAAGGCGGTGATATAGGTGTTCCGGTAATGATGGGTGATGATGCAATAAGCAAGAAAGCTTTTGAAGATTTTGCAGCAATCGCTGTAAGAAGTATTTCCATCCGGAATGCAGAAAGCAAAACAAATAAGCTACAGCCTGTATTGTAAAAAATTATTGATAATCCTGAATGAAGTCTGATAATGCTGATGTGTTTAGTATTATCAGACTTTTTTTATTTCCTGTTGCAATATGGTGTAGAAATTTTTAAGTGTTTGTTTGATATCTTACTTTTTTTTCAAATAATCTTCGCATCAATAATTCTTCATCCACTGTTTAAGATAAGATTGTACATAAATTAGTAAAGCTTGTGCAACAGCTCATAATTATTTGCTGCTAATTTTGATTTTATTGATTGCTGAAAAGTTTCAAGATTGCTTAATTCATCCAGATGAAAAATTTTCCCGTAATAGATCTTATTATTATTGCTGCATATATGCTGGCAATGATATATGTTGGCATCTACTTTTCGAGAAAAAATAAAAATGCCGAGCAGTTTACAAAAGCTTCCGGAAAAATTCCGGGATGGGCAATCGGAATATCTATTTACGCCACTTTTTTAAGCAGTAATACTTTTTTAGGTGTACCCGGTAAAGCTTTTGGAAGCAACTGGAATGCTTTTGTTTTCAGCATTTCTATGCCTTTTGCAGCATGGGTTGCTTCAAAATATTTTGTACCCTTTTACAGAAGAACGGGAGAAATATCTGCTTACACACATCTCGAAAAACGTTTTGGTCCGTGGGCACGAACCTATACCGTTATTTGTTTCTTATTAACACAGTTAGCAAGAATGGGCTCTATATTTTTTGGTATTGCACTCAGCCTGCAAGCGCTTATCGGTTATTCTATGTCCACCATTATGATCGTTATGGGAGTTTGTATTATTATTTATACGGTGCTTGGAGGAATGGAAGCTGTGATTTGGACAGAAGTAATTCAGGGTATTTTAAAAACACTCGGTGCATTGCTGATACTTTATTTAATAGTTGCAGATATGCCTGGCGGAGTAAAAAAAATTATGGAGATAGGTGTATCTGATAACAAGTTTAGTTTAGGGAGTTTTTCTCCCAATTTTATTGAATCTACTTTTTGGGTTGTGCTATTGTATGGCTTTTTTATCAACCTGAATAATTTCGGGATGGATCAGAATTATATTCAACGGTATCATGCTGCAAGTTCTTCCAGAGAAGCTTCAAAATCGCTTTGGCTTTGCGTGGTTATGTATGTACCGGCTTCTTTATTGTTCTTCATCATCGGCACTTGTCTTTACTCTTATTACCAAGTTCATGCAGATCAGATAGAAATAGTAAGGCAACAGGCAGCGGTAGAACATTTAGGTTCAATAGCTGGCACTACTCAAATAAACCAATTTGCTTCCAGTTTAAAACCCGAAGATTATGGTGATAAAGTGATGCCTTTTTTTATGGTATCAAAACTGCCAATGGGCGTTCTGGGTTTGGTTGTTTCGGCTTTATTATCTGCAGCTATGAGTACTATCAGCTCAGGGATGAATGCCTCTGCAACTATTTTTACGGTTGATATTTATAAAAGATATTTTAAACCGGATTTGTCAGAAAAGAATACCTTAAGAACATTACTTATTGGTACTATCACATTCGGTTTATTAGGTTTGGGAACGGGCATAGCAATGATCGGCGTAAAAAGTTTATTGGATATATGGTGGGAATTATCGGGCATTTTTGCGGGAGGAATGCTTGGATTATTTCTTTTAGGATTTGTTAGCCGCCGAACTAAAAATGCTGAAGCATTTACTGCTACACTTATCGGTATTGTTGTTATTTTATGGATGACTTTTTCAACTCAATTGTCGGAAAAATATGAATTCCTGAGAAATCCACTTCATGCCAACATGACTATAGTTGTTGGCACGCTTACCATATTTTTTGTTGGACTGATATTAACTTATCGCAAAAGAAATACAAGGAAAAGTGTAGAGATTGCAGAATTAAATTCTTCTATTTCTGAGGTTTAATAATCATCTCATCAATGATTGTCTTTCAGGTATTTGCTTTTGTATTCAAAAGGTGTCATAGAAGTAATTTTTTTAAAACTGCGATAGAAATTTGAAATATTATTAAATCCGCATTCGAAGCAGATGAGTTCTGTCGGAAGCCTGTCTTCAATTAAGTGTCTGCAGGCATGGCTTATTCTAATCTCGATCAAAAAATCATTGTATGTTTTTTTGGTCATCAACTTAAAGTAACGGCAAAAAGAGGTAACGCTTAAATTAGCAATGCCCGAAATCTCATTCAGTGATATATTCTTTTTATAATTTGCCAAAGTGTAAGTGTAGATTCTATTCAAACGTAAAGTTTCAGTTTCATTAGTTTTATAAAATGCGTGTGCTGAAGCGATATAAGTAAAGTCTTTTGTTTCTGCTAAAATTTTAATAATAGAAAGAAGTAAGATGATGCGATCAAGATTAACAGCTTTCAACG
>JAEZRL010000469.1 GCA_023440945.1 Bacteroidota bacterium | reverse complement strand
GATCAGGATCGCCTGGAATAATAGCAGGTTTGCCTGATTTTGTTTTGGCTAAGGCATCAGAACGAAACAACAAACTGAAATTTGCCTGTCTCTTAACACCTCCGTGACAGGTGATACATTTTTTGTTGAGAATGGGTTTTACCTGTGTATTGAAATCAATGTTTTGATGAGATGTACTGTAAGTAAAAACACCAATCGCAACAACAATTGCTGTAAATAAAATAAGACGTTTTTTATAGTTGGCAAGCCGCATGAAAAATATTCTAAGCTAATAAAGTTAGAAATATTTCATTTGAAAGAGCGGCATTAGAGTATAAAAAAGGAAAACACAATTATTCAATCTGCCAATTCAATCCATACCGGTGCATGATCGCTTGTTTTTTCCCATCCTCTTACTTCCCGGTTAACGCCTGCAGCAACAAGACGGTTATCAAAATGGGGACTTAACAAAAAATGATCAATGCGCAACCCTGCATTACGACCATAAGCGTTGCGGAAATAATCCCAAAAAGTATAGATTATTTCATCAGGATATAATTTCCTTATTGCATCTGTCCAGCCCTGATTAACTAAAGTTTTGAATGCAGCACGAACTTCTGGCCGGAATAGAGCATCTACTGTCCAGCGCTCTGGTTTGTACACATCCCTTTCTGTTGGCATTACATTGTAATCGCCTGTTAATATTACCGGTTTACCAGATGCAAGAAGTTCCGCAGCATGGGTAGTTAATCTTTCAAACCAGCGCATTTTGTAATCGAATTTAGGACCTGGAGCAGGATTACCATTTGGCAGATAAAGACAACCGATTGTTATCCCATTCAACAGTGCTTCAATATAACGGCTGTGTGTGTCTTCCGTATCGCCTGGCAATTCACGGCAAATTTCTTGTGGAGATTCGTTTCTTGATAGAATCGCAACACCATTCCAACTTTTTTGACCATGCCATATCGCGTTATAACCAGCATCATTAATGTCTTTGAGTGGAAACTTTTCCTGTGGTGCTTTCAACTCCTGCAGGCAAACAATATCTGGTTTTGATTCATTCAGCCAGCGAAGTAAAACGGGCAATCTTCCGTTGATGCCGTTAACGTTATAGGTTGCTATTTTCATGATTAAAAATTGAAGGCGTGTTCGAAAGTAATTCACTTTCTTTTATTTGTTCATAAAATATAAATCAGATAGAATATTTTTATTGCTTTGCAAGCGGTATTAGAGACCATTCACTTTTTTGGAATCCGTTTCACCATGCTTACCAGCAAACAGAACGCTGAAGTGAGTGACACAACAAAAGTTTAATAGTAGTAAAGAAGCTAAGTACATAATGAAAACAGCATACGTAATAGACGCGGTTAGAACACCTATTGGAAGATACGGCGGTAAACTAAGTTTTATCAGGCCGGATGATCTGCTGGCTTATGTTATAACTGCCTTGTTACAACGCAATCCGAATGTTGATGTGAGTGTAATAGAAGATGTGATTGCAGGCGATGCAAACCAGGCTGGTGAAGATAATCGCAATGTTGCAAGAATGGCTGCGCTGCTTGCAGGTTTGCCTGTAAGTGTTGCAGGTAACACAGTGAACCGTTTGTGTGGAAGCGGGCTTCAGGCGATAATGGATGCATCAAGAGCGATCATGTGCAATGAAGGAATGCTTTACATTGCTGCAGGCGTGGAAAGTATGACAAGAGCACCGTTCGTAATGTCGAAAAGTGATGTTCCCTGGAGTCGCAAAGCAGAGGTTTTTGATACAACAATAGGTTGGCGGTTTACTAATGAAAAATTGGCCGAAATGTATTATCCTTACTCCATGGGTGAAACGGCAGAGAATGTTGCAAAAGATTGGAATATCAGCAGGGAAGAACAGGATGAGTTTGCTTTAAGATCACAGCAAAAATATTTTGCTGCATTAGAAGCGGGTAAATGGGAAGATGAAATTGTTGCGGTAGAAACGGTGGAAGATAGAATTGTAAGCTGGTTTGTAAAAGATGAACACCCGCGACAGACCTCCTTTGAAAAATTAAGTGGATTAAGGCCTGCTTTTATAAAGAATGGAACGGTGACGGCAGGAAATTCATCCGGAATTAATGACGGTGCTGCAGCAATGTTATTGGCAAGTGAAGAAGCCGTTCAGCAATTTGGATTAGAGCCGATAGCAAAAGTTGTTAGCATGGGCGTTGCCGGTGTTGATCCGGCGATAATGGGTTTGGGGCCAGTGCCTGCATCGCAAAAAGCATTACTGCGTGCAGGATTGAATGTCAACGATCTTGGCCTAATCGAATTGAATGAAGCTTTTGCATCACAAAGCATTGCTTGTATGAAAGAATTGGAACTTGATGAAAATAAAGTGAATGTAAATGGCGGTTCTATTGCAATGGGTCATCCTTTAGGATGCAGTGGGGTAAGAATATCCGCAACCCTTGTGCATGAAATGAAAAGAAGAAAATCAAAATACGGATTGGCAGCCATGTGTGTTGGTGTTGGCCAAGGCGCAGCAATTGTTTATGAAGGTGTATAACATGTGTGATGAGAAGGAATAATTATCGGTGTTAACTTTCCATTTTTTGCCTAGCATCGTTAATAAAAGCTAATGCAAGGTTACCTAGCGTAAAAGAATTTCAAAGGCAATTTGAAAAATGATGAGCGGCCTTGGGGGAAGAATCAATCATGTAACTTTTGATTTTGATTTTTTAAAGTGTATTGTTTAGGGACAACCTCGTTCTTCTGTGAACAATAAAATCGATTTATTTTAGAGTTATTGATTCTTAAAGGAACTAAATGTTCTCAAGTGCACATCAAATTCAGCTTACTACCATTCATATATTAACCTGTGCTTAACATTTTCTATCTTACTAAATGGACTATTTTTAACACCTGATTAACCTGTTTTTCACAAATTTTTTAATCATTTTAAATCTTTCAATCACAATCAGCTTGCTTATGACATTTAGATTAAACAAACTAGCAACGAGCTTGTTTTTAGTGTTGCTATGTATTTTCTCCAGTAGCGCTTTTGCTCAACAACGGACTATTACGGGTACAGTAACCGGTGAAAACAATGCACCTGTAGCTGGAGCCACGATAACGGTAAAAGGAACAAGTATTGCTACTTTAAGTAATCAGGATGGGCAATTCTCTATCACAGTGCCCGCAGACAGAAATGCATTAACTGTATCTTTTGTCGGTTATCAAAACCAGGATATTCCTCTCGGTAACAGTAACATAGTAAATATTTCTTTAAAAAGCAGTACTGCTTCTTTAGAGGAGGTTGTAGTTACAGGTTATGCTACACAACGTAAAAAAGATCTTACCGGCTCTGTAGCAGTAGTTAATGTAGATGAATTAAAATCTCAACCTGCTGCCAGTCCGGTAGAAGCATTGCAGGGTAAAGCTACAGGTGTGCAGATTATAAATGATGGTGCACCAGGCTCAACCCCACAGATAAGGATCAGAGGTTTTAGTACTATTAATAATAATGACCCTTTGTATATTATTGATGGTATGCCATATAAAGGCAAACTTAGCTGGTTAAGTGCAGAGGATATTGCAAGTATGCAGGTTTTGAAGGATGCATCTGCTGCCTCCATCTATGGTTCACGTGCAAATAACGGCGTTGTTATTATAACAACACGAAAAGGTAGAAAAGGCAGTGCACCCAAAGTGTCGTTAAATGCTTATTATGGAACTCAAGCGCCAAACCGTAGCCGCTTCCCTGATTTTATGAGTCCTACTCAGTATGCAAATTACTTTTATCAGCAATTTATTAATGCTGGTCAAACTCCTGGTTTAACATCTACAACCGGAACCAATTACGGTACATCGGCCACAGCGCCTCAACTTCCGGAATACCTGGTTGCGGGTACTAAAACAGGGCATGATATCACTGCTGCTGACGCAGATCCTTCAAAATATAATTATTCACAAAATCCTTCTACATATTATCAGATCACAAAGGCAAACCAGCAGGGTACAGATTGGATGCGTGTTATTACACAAAATGCACCCATGCAGAACTATGAATTAAGTGTTTTGGGAGGTGGAGATAATTCTACTTATGCCATAAGTGGTAATTATTTTAAACAGGAAGGAACAATAAAATATTCTGGTTTTGAACGGGCTGTTGTTAGAGCAAACACAAGCTTTAGTACTTTGAATGATCATCTCACAATAGGTGAGAACATGCAGTATTCTTATGATAAAAACCAAGGCTTTGCAACTAACAGAAATGTTTCCGGTGAATACCAGGGTGAAGGTTCTCCTATTGGTTGGGTATATCGCATGCAAACCATAATACCTGTTTATGATATAATGGGAAATTTTGCAGGAACAAGGGGTGATAAACTTGGTAACTCCGAAAATCCTCTGGCTGTTTTATACAGAGCAAGAAATAATATAAGTACAGATAATCAATTTTTCGGTAGTGCTTATGCCGATCTAATGATTGTAAAAGGCTTGAATTTAAAAACCACCTTTGGAATGCAATACAATAATTTCAAATGGCAAGGTTTTACAGTACCAAATCCTGAATTTTCTGAAGGAAGCATTGACAGAAATTCTATAGACGAGCACCAAGGTTATGGAAGTAGCTGGACCTGGACCAACACTCTTACTTATAAAAGAAATTTTAACGAGGTGCATAACCTAACTATTTTGGCAGGTACAGAAGCTATAAAAAACAAGGGCAGAACACTTGATGGATTTGGAAATGGATATTTCCTGTATGGCAATACTGATTACTACACTTTAGGTACTGCCTCAAGTACAAGTGCAGGAAGCTCCGGCTATACAAGTTCATTATATTCCTTATTTGGTAGAGTTGATTATTCCTTCAAAGACAGGTATTTGCTTTCAGGAACAATACGCCGCGATGGTTCTTCTAATTTCAGCCCCGATGAAAGATATGGTGTATTTCCTGCAGGAAGTGTTGCCTGGAGATTATCGCAGGAAGAATTTATGAAGGGCATTTCATGGCTTAACGATCTTAAAATACGTGCAGGCTTTGGTATAACAGGTAACCAGGATATACCTTCATTTCAATATCTGAGAAGATACCAGGCAAGTATAAATACTTCCTATTATCCAATTTCAGGTGCAGCACCACAAAGTGGTTTATGGGTTAATTCTTATGATAATCCAAACATCAAATGGGAGCAGGCTCAATCTTTAAACATTGGTCTTGATTTCACTATAATCAACAATAAGTTGGAAGGTAGTTTCGACTGGTATAACAGGGATACGAAAGATATGCTGTATCCTGTTCCTCAACCGGCGACAGGAGTTGGTGGTGGCTCATCACCTTATTTGAATATTGGTAAAATGAACAATAGAGGTGTTGAACTATCCTTAACCTATCACTACACAGGATCTGGAAAAGAAGGTTTCACATTTGATTTAACCGGTAATATTTCAACAAATAAAAATAAGATAGTAGAATTAGCACCAGGTATTCCGTTCGTACAATATAATACTATCAGAGCGGTTACTACATCAATATTATACCCTGGCTATGCTTTTGGTTCTTTTTATGGGTATAAAATGATTGGCATCTATCAAAGCCAGGATGAAGTAACAAAGGGTCCTTCTTACGCAGATGCAAGAGTTGGCGGACCTAAATATGCTGATATATCTGGTCCTGATGGCAACCCTGATGGAATTGTAGATGCTAACGACCGTACCATAATTGGTAATCCAATGCCTAAGTTTATTTATTCATTGGGTTTCAATGCTTCTTATAAACGCTTTGATATATCTATGTTCTTTAACGCTTCCGTTGGCAATGACCTCTTCGATATGACGCGCTATTACACTGATTTCGGTGGGTTTGATGGTGCGGTTACTACAAGAATGTTGAATGCATGGAGCCCGGAAAATCCAAGTAGTATGATACCATCTCCATACAGAGGTCGTCCTAACATTGAGATGCAGGCATCAAGCTATTATGTTCAGAACGGTTCTTTCTTCAAGATGAAAAATCTTCAAATTGGTTATAATTTTCCAATGAGGGGTACCCTTAAAAACGCGATCAGCAACTTAAGAGCTTATGTCAGCGCTACAAATCTTTTCGTTATTACAGACTATAGCGGAATGGATCCTGAAGTAAGCCAAATCTCAAGCACCTATAGTGCACCAGGCGTTGATATCGGTGTAGTACCTATGTCAAGACAATTTATATTCGGTGTGAACGTAACTTTTTAATTGTAACGTGAGTTTTAAAAAACAGATTATGAATAAATTACGCAGTATAATCATAGGATGTCTTATTATTTCGATTGCATCTTGTAAAGACAGTTTTCTCGACCAAACCCCGCAGGGGCAACTTATAACGGATCAAATAACAACAACCAAAGGGGTGGAGAATCTCCTCATTGGTGCTTACGGATTAATGAATGGGAATATTAACGGAACCTGGGGCAATTATGCGCCTGCACCGAGCATGTGGTTATTTGGTGAAGTAGCTGCTGATGACGCTCATAAAGGCAGTAATAGCTCGGATCAGAGTTTTATGAATGATATTGAACACCACGTTCCAACGAGCGTAAATGATAATTTAGCTATAACATGGAGAAATTATTATGAAGGTATTATTCGCTGTAATAATACCTTGGCAATATTAGCGAAGGTACAAAGCGGGTCAACAGATAAGTTTAGTGATGAAAGGGCAACGCAGATCCAGGCTGAAGCAAGAATGCTAAGAGCTCATTATTATTTCTTTTTGTACAGGATTTTCAAAAATATTCCTTACATAGATGAAACGATGACAACAGCGGATGCATCATCGGCCAGCAATGATGTAGATGTAATGCCAAAGATTATTGAAGATCTGAAATTTGCGGTAGATAACCTTCCCGTTACACCCCCCTTGGGAGATGTGGGAAGATCTACAAAAGTTGCTGCACAAGCATATTTAGGTAAAGTTTACCTCTACCAGAAGCAATATCCCGATGCCCTTACTTTGTTTAAAGCAGTTATTGCAGACAGACCCTCACTTACAGATCTGCCTTTCCAAAATAACTTCAACATCGCTACAGAGAATGGACCTGAATCTATATTTACGGCCCAAAATGTTATAAATGCGGATAAAAGCGGGGACAATGGAAACGTAGGTGATATGCTGGGGGGCTTGTATGGAAGTGCTCCTGTTAACTGTTGTGGATTTAATCAGCCTTCTATTGATCTTGTTAATGCCTATAAGGTTGATGCAAACGGCTTGCCTTACCTTGATGACTCTTACAGAAATAATCCTTATTTATCTGATTTTGGATTATCAGGGGCGGCTAAGGAGAATTATAAAGTAGATCAAACAATTGCATTTGACCCACGCTTAGATTATACTGTTGGCCGCAGGGGTGTTCCTTATAGAGACTGGGGTGTAATGCCGGGTGATGGATGGATACGTGATCCAGCTTATGCGGGGCCATTTGTAGGTGTAAAAGATATGATAAACGCTGCGGATTTCGGTGCTAACACTGCATCAGGAGCGCTTTATATAACAGGTCTTAACGTAAATCTGATCAGGTTAGCGGATGTTTATTTAATGGCTGCAGAATGTGCTATTGAAACTGGCGATCTTAATTATGCCTTAACCATGGTAAATGATGTACGTGAAAGAGCGGCAAAACTTCCGCCGGTAATGGTTAACGATAAGCCGGCAGCAGCTTATAAAGTTGGATTATATCCGTCATTTCCCAATGCAG
>JAEZRL010000466.1 GCA_023440945.1 Bacteroidota bacterium | reverse complement strand
CAACTGACCCTAATAACCTGGTGAAAGTTATTGATGAAGCTTGTAAAAACAAAGAAGTGCTTGCAGAGAAAATATGCAAAGGAAGAGACTATGCACGTGCACAAACTTTAGAAAACTGGACTCAAATTTTTATAGATAAGTTGAATGAATATTATCAGTAAAAAAACGCAAACAGTTTTTACGGCTAATCCCGTTTATCATTACATAGCAGCTTTTGTTATCGGATTAATAGCAGGGTTTAATATTATACCTTCCTCATTATTCGCTTTGATATCTGTAGTTGCTGGATTAATGTGTATAAAATATGCATTTGAGAATAATCTTTATGGTGTATTTACCGTTTTACCTTACCTCGTTTACAATGAAATATATGCAAGAAGATATATTACAGTGCTTCCCTATTTATATGTTCAATATATACTTATTATTGTTTTTGTAGTGTTACTGATAACACAGAAAAGAAGCATTGGAAGGCATTCTGGTATTTTTATTTTGATGGTGATTTATTCGCTTTTGGAGATACTGGATTCATCCAGAACGAACGACCCGACTTATGCAAAAATGCTTATCACTAATACGGTTTGCATCACTGCTATCATTGGATGGGGATCGTTCAACTATTTACCATCTAAACTCATAAACCATCTTTTCAATCACATAAAAATTGCAGGCATTTACCTAACAGCAATTGTGTTTGTGGCACATTTAAGAGGAAATATTAACTACGGCCTTACATCGAATTTTGGTTCAAGTAATGGATTGGCACCTGTGCAGCTTAGTGCTTATCTTGGTTTTGTTTGCATTCTTTTTTTTTGGGAAATTATGAACTATGCAAAAGGTTTTAAACTGGTACTTAACCTTGGTCTTTTTGCATTTTCAGCTATAATAATGGTGCTTACTTTTTCGAGAGGCGGATTATATTTTGTGGGCATAAGCATTGTGCTTTATCTTTTATTTAATCGAAGTAAAGCAAGAAGTTATTACCTGCTGTTTCTTCTAATACCCGTAGCCATATTTGTTGCAGATTATGTTATATCTGTAACGGGTGGTATGATAGAACAACGATACCGGGAAGAAGGAAGCTCTGGACGTGACCGGTTAATAGAAAGCGGTTTAACACTGTTTTTAAATAGCCTCGTAACAGGTGTTGGTACGGCCAATTTTAACACGGCTATTATTGAAAATGAATTATATGAAGTGCAATCAGGAGCTCATAATGAATTTATTAGGGCTGCTGCAGAACATGGTTTATTAGGTATTTGCACTTTTATAGCATTCTTCGGATTTCTTTTTCTGCAGATACTTCAACGCAGAAGTATCGAACGGGAATATGCCATTTATTTTTTCATATTCTTTTGTTTGGTAACCATTCACAATGGCTTAAAAATTTCTCTTCAACCGTTAGTAATGATGTTAGTTGTGGCAACACCTTCAGTGGTAAAAATAAAACGGGCAACGCATGTACAGGTTGCATAAAAGCACTAAGGCAGATATAAACAACATAGCAGCTTGCCACCAAGTTTGTTTTAAAGATTCTTTGTCCGCAAAACTAGGTGAAGGTTATACTGCTAAAACGCTTGAATGGTTTTTAGTAAAAGAAAACCGTTTTTTATTTCATATTTGTGATGAGGATAAGGTGATTGGTTACTGTGGCGGATTTTCTCCACAATTTATCGGCGACGGCTCCACAAGTGGCATGTTGCAATTTGCAATGGGGGAAGCGATTAAAGGAGTGATAAAAAGGCCATGGTTAATATTCCATCCGGTGCTAATGCAATTTTATCCTTTGATAATTAGAAATATCTGTAAACGTATATTTGGTACACAGCAGAAAAGGACGGAAGTTGAAAGAAGCATTGTTGAAGATAGAAAAATTGGTCTTGTTGTGATAGGTGTTCATCCCCATTTTCGTGGTAAAAAAGTATTTGAGCAACTGATGAACGCTTTTGAAAAAGAAACGGCAGAAAGACATATTTCGAATATGTATTTATCTGTAAAAAAAACAAATCATCGTGCAGTGAACGCTTACAAAAAAGCAGGATGGCAGATAGAGAAAGAACACGATGCTTCGTTTGAGATGATTAAGCAGATGCTTTCAGTTATTGAAGTGGCTGAATAAAAAAATGTTTTATAAAAATACTGAATAGATTTATCGGAGTAAAAGTGAGTGATACCGAAATAAGTCTGCACGGGCACAACTGAATTATAATAGAGTGCCATTTCGTAAAAAATATCTGAATGAAAATTCCCTTCTCACCACCTTATATTGATGATGATGTGAAGCAGGAAGTTTTGAGTGCTTTGGATAGTGGTTGGATAACAACCGGTCCCAAAGTAAAAGAACTTGAAAACCTGGTAAGTGAATTTTGTGATGTAGAAGCTGCATTGGGTGTTAATTCAGCCACATCAGGAATGATGCTTTCGTTGCATTGGTTTAATGTTAAAGAAGGCGATGAAGTAATTATACCTGCATATACTTATTGCGCAACCGCACTTGCTGTGATGCATTTGAAGGCAACACCTGTAATGGTTGATGTTACAGAAGATTTTACGATTGATATCTCTAAAATTAAAGAGGCAATAACATCTAAAACGAAAGCAATTCTTTTAGTTGATTATGCCGGGTGGCTTTGTGATTATGATGAAGTTTTTGAACTTGTAAATACATCAGAAATAAAAGAAATGTTTGTTGCTGAAAACGAAGTGCAACGGCAGTTGGGAAGAGTATTAGTTTTGGCAGATGCAGCACATTCCTTTGGTGGTGTATATAACAATAAACGTTCAGGCTCTATTGCAGATATAACTGTTTTCTC
>JAEZRL010000440.1 GCA_023440945.1 Bacteroidota bacterium | reverse complement strand
ATTATGAAACCGGATAAACCTTATGAACTAACAGGGCAGGTAAACAATGTTTGTTTTTTAGAAGGTCTTACCAATTTCAAGAACAAATGGTTTTTGTATTATGGAACGGCCGATTCAAAAATCGCTGTTGCGTTAAAGGACGAAAAGAAATAGGTGTGGCATTAAATTAGCAGCATCAACCTTATATGATATTTAAAAAGATTTTTTATTCAGTCATGAGTTTCTCTGCTTTAATGATCTCAGCTTGTGGAAACGGTGGTACTGTTCCTGAACAGGATGACAGTATTTTTATTGAACGAACTGATACTTCTCCTGCTGATCATACCAATACTTATCTTGATAGCACAAAATTGAAGAAAGAGATAAAGGGTGACTCTATTACTATTGGAAAACCTTAGAACAATAAAACTCTAAAGTTTAAAACTAAAAACTGAACTGAGTACTTTTAAAAGAGATTTTCTTGAAAGACAACGAAACAAAATTGCACAAAGAAGAACATTAGCAAACAATCATATCGTCTCTACCATAAATTTCTTGGACACCAGTCGGCTGAACTATTTCCTAATAAAAAGCCAAGCACGATTTCATGTGTGCCTTTTGTAAATGTATTCAATTTTGAAGTGGTATAATCATAAGCATAACCTATATTAAAAGTGCTGTTGACATTCATGCCTATCATTGCTGCATAACCATCTTCACGGCGGTAAGAAGCGCCTGCCCATAAAAGATCGCGGTATTGAAATTTTGCATTGATATCAAAACTTACGGGCAAAGGGTTTACATAACGTACCATAACGGAAGGAAGAAAGCTGATATCATCACTTAGCATAAAACGATAACCTCCTGATAAAAATAAATGTGGAATAAGTTTTCCATGTTGAAGTTTTACTGAATCATTCGCAAAAGAAAGTTCCGTAGGAACAATGTTTTGCGCCGCAATGCCTGCGAAGTAATCCGCAGAGTACAACCATAAGCCGGCATTAATATCAGGACGTAAACGATTGAGTTGATCATTCGAAGCGATAGCAGGATCGTAAGGATGATCTGTACCAAAATCAAGCTCGCTTGTATGAAGCGTCATATTCTGAAACCCGGCCGAAACACCTGCACTTATCGTTGTTTTTTCACTAACAGGTAAATGATAAGCATAAGATGCATTAAAAGAAAACCGGTTCAAAGGTCCTGTGCGATCGTTCAATATTGTTACTCCAACACCTGCATGTGGATCGGTGCTGGTATAACTGTTCCAATAAGTTTCACCGCGTGGATTATCATCCTGTCCATGCAAAGTAGTAGCTGTTTCCCTTCCCGTTTGGCTTCGTTTCAATGGTCCTTGTAAAGTAAGATAAGTAGTAACCGGTGAACCGTTAATTCCAGTCCATTGATTACGATAGCTCAGCTTCAGATCCCAATAGTTCTCGATGCCTGCAACTGCCGGATTAATGATGTAATTGTTTAAAATGTATTGTGTGTAATGAGGCCGCTGCTGCGCATGAAGAACCGAAACACACAAAAGGCAGAGAACCGTTAGCTTTGGTTTCATTGAAGCGAAGTTAGCAATAGGTTCAACGCAATAAGCAGGATGAAAATTTTATTTTCAATCAACATGAAGAGTGCTGCAAAAGCATGCAGCACTCTTTTACAGTATTATTTCATTACTTATTCTTTTCAACAGGTTGCTGTTGTTTTGCCATTTGTTTTGCAGATGTTTCATCGGGCATAATGTTGCTCATCGCTACCATCATTTTATTCTTAAAACCAGAAACGATCTTATCATCACCTGACATCAATGCTTCGTAACCATCTTTTGCTACCTGTTCAGGATCAGAAAGTTTACCTTCCTGAACGATCTTCGATTGCTCCATATCAGCCTTGTTGAAAAAGTCAGTATCAGTAGCGCCTGGCAACAATGCGGTAACTGTAACACCTTTGTCTTTCACCTCTATACGCAATGCTTCACTAAAGGATAAAACAAAAGCTTTTGTTCCATGATAAACTGCCTGCCATGGGCCTGGCATTTCTGAAGCTATCGAGGCGAGGTTCAAGATTTTTCCTTCACCTTTTGCAATCATGTCTTTTAGAAATGAATGTGTTAAAATAAGAACAGAAGCTATGTTTAGCTGAACAATATCGAGCTGGCGATTAATATCTGTTTCAACAAACAACCCATATTCTCCCTGTCCTGCATCATTCACTAAAACATCAATATGAATGCCTTTATTTATTACTTCATCATACACTTCAAATGCAGCCTTTCTGTCGAAAAGATCTTTTGAAAGGGTTTCAACCTTTATGTTATGCTGCTGCTTTAATTCAGAAGCTGTTTTGATCAATTCATCCCGGTTCCGGGCTACAATAACAAGATTATATCCATCTTTTGCAAACAACTTTGCAAGCTCGTAACCAATACCGCTTGTAGCGCCGGTAATAAGCGCATATTTTGTTGTGTTATTCATAGTTCATGTTTTTGTAAAAACTGATACACAAACTATAATTATGCCATTTGAATCGCAACTGTTTTAAAATAAAAAGAGACTGTCATCCCTTCCCTTCGACAGTCTCTTTTCAAAGAAACCTAACAAAAACTAACTTTGGTTTGGCTGAGAATAAGAACTTTTTACATCGTTCTTCATGTTTTTAAATTCTGTTTCACCTTTATTCATCATTTGATTGGCTTTATCCTTTGCTTCACTCTTCAGATCTCTGAATTCGCTTTCTCCTTTGTGCAGTAATTGATTTGCTTTGTCTTTTGCAGTACCAACCTTGTCTGCTACAGCACTTGAAACATCATCATAAGTGTCTTCAACTTTGTCTTTAATGCGTGAAGCTTTACGTGTGATCTTTCTTCTTGTTTCTTCCCCGCTGTTTGGCGCATATAAAACACCTAATAGCAAGCCAATAGCAAGACCATTAATAAATGATTGTAATTTCATAAGGAAATATTTTTAGTGTTTTTCAATAGAGGAAATAAATCTAAAAGCTTGCCAAGTTTTATCGTTTCAGGTTGCTGGTTCCAGACTGCTGTTGCTGGTTACTGGAAATAATACAAGTAGTCAATCCTCTACTAACTTTTGTAAGTTGAAAGTGCTGAAAAAATAAAACCGGTAAAGATCGTAATCCTTACCGGTAACTAATAATGTGCAACTTCTAACAATTTTTTACTGACTTGTTGGGCAACGGTAAGAAGTAATATTGAAAGATATTCCGATCTGCGCCAACACATACGCATCTTTTTGCTGGCTATTACCACGCTGGCGGTCTTTTATACCGATAGGTGTGCCTGTTTCATAACTTCTGTCCTGCAATAAAAAGGCTGCAGAAGGATCACCATTTGGAAGCGGTGGAAATGCGGAGGCACCTGCATAAGTAGTACTAACATCGTCGAGATAATCAGTATTAGTGAAACGATAACCTACTTCGGCAAAAATGTTGGTGCTTTCATTAATACTGTATTTAATACCAACGGTTAAGGGAATACAGATAGCCATTGTATTATAAGCTTTCCTGTTCGGGTAAAGCGCACTTCCCTGGCCTTCCGTTCCAAGAGGTCTTAAATAATATTTTTTTCCATCTAAATACGCATAAGGATCATACGAAAAAACACCAACACCGAGGGAAACATAAGGCGTATAATTATAACCCTCAACACCCGGAATATATTTGAAGAAATTAAAGTTGCCACTTGCAGCCAATTCCCAAATGCTTGTATTAAAGCTCAGGTTGCGACGTTTTTCTGTTGTGTTTTTACTATAAATATCAGAATAACCTAACTGCGCATAATTGGCGGAAATTTTTAAACCGATATAATTATTGAATTGCTTTAAATAAAAAGCACCCGCAGAAATTTTAGGCCTGTTAAGCGCGGCTCTTGTATTGAGATCGCCAAAATAATGACCTAATCCTACCGCCAGACCGAACTCTCCCTGTCTTTGAAAACTTTCGTATAGTTGAGCTTTCGTTGTTGCAACTGAAAGTAGCGTAATTACAGCTAATAATGTTTTTCGAATCATAAGCGCAAAATAAGAGAATGTTCTTATAACGAAATAAAATTGCCTTTCGTGTACATTACCTCATTAATTTCTTTTATCAAGTCCCCACGTGAGCTTGGAACGAAGGGTAGAAAGAAAGCTGTTCTCATTCAAACGGATAAGACTTACAGTAAATTTTTCTTTTTTTACAGCAAGCTGAATATTTTTCTCAACTATCTCTTTTCGTGCATCCATAGCACAGATAAATTGTTGGGTGCGACCTTCCACCTCGAAAGAAATAATATTTTCATCCGAAACAATAATCGGCCGGATATTAAGGTTGTGCGGGGCCACCGGAGTTATTAAAAAACTGGAAGATTCAGGAAAAACGATCGGTCCGTTGCAACTCATGCTGTAACCTGTAGAACCTGTGGGCGTAGAAACGATCAAACCATCAGCCCAATAAGAATTTAGAAATTCACCGTTAAGATAAGTATGAATTTTTATCATCGGTGATGTATCTCTTTTATGTAAGGCAAATTCATTCAATGCAAAAGGTGTATCGCCAAATAAAGGAATATCTGCATCAAGATGAATCAATGTTCTTTTATCAACAACATACGTTCCGTTAACCAGAGCATCTACAGCGGTTGTAATTTCTTCTTTACCTATACTTGCCAGGAAACCAAGACGTCCAAAATTGATACCGAGTATTGGAATATTTTTATCACAAACAAGTGTAACTGTATCTAGAATAGTGCCATCACCACCTAAACTTATCAGGCAATCTACACTTTCATCAAGATCATGTGTGTTGTTAAAAACACCGGCTCCTTTGTTGTTATCAGTAATGTCCGGGTATTTATCTGCAAGAGAACGGCTGATAATTATTTCAATATTGTACTTGCGCAATTCATTCAATAAAATAAGCAAAGACGTTTGCTGGTAATCTTCTAATCCACGACTGTAAATAGCAACTTTCATTCAAATAGTTTTGACCACGATTTTGACCTGATTTTTGGTGTGCGGGTTAAATCGGGTTAGTTTATAAACAAAAGTAGTAGAAACAGTTATTATCAGCTAATAACAATGATATTGCCTGATTCTATTGCACATTGGTATAATCAGTTATCATCACTTATAATGTCATTAAAAATCAGACCTGCTATGTATAAACAAACCTCCGTTTCCTAATTGATTAAAACTGTATTCAATTTTGAAAACTATATCGTAAATAGAAACGATATCGAGGCCAATTCCATACGTTCCTAATAAACGGTTATTAAGCAAACTATTTGTGGGTGTTTTTTGATAAGCATAACCAACATCGCTGAATGCTTTCAAATAAAAGCGTACAGGAATTTCATTATGACTTCTGCTTTTAATGGGATTTTTTAATGTATAAGAAAAAACTTGTTGTCTTGCGGTAGCTCTTCCAACAATACCTGCAACACCATCAATTACATAATACTCTAGGCCGCGAAGAAAAATATCACCGTAGCCTAATAATTGCTGGTTATAATATGGCTGATCGAAAGGTAATCTTAATATACCTGCCGCCTGAAACTGTAACTGTGCTTTTGGTAAAACGGGCATGGTATAATTTCCATGAAATTCGAGTTGCCACATATTCATGTTTTCGCTGAAGCCACGTTTAAGCAATCGTACATCTCCCAGAAAACCTTTAGTGGGATAAGCAATATTATCAACATCAATGTATTCAGTAGAAAAACTTATTTCGGGATAACGTACTTCGGTTTTATTATTTCCAAAAAAATCACTGTTTAAATGATTGATAGTGTCGGCAATTTTATCAGAAACATAAGCAACGCCAACCTTGTATCTTGTTTTTATCGCCGGCCTGTATAAATAAGCGGCCTCTGCTCTCAATAAAGTACGAACAAAATCATCCTGTTTAAAAAACAATTGTTTGCTTAAACTCGTGTTGTAATTAAGTTCGTGTTGCTTCGAGTATAAAAAATTTACTTCAAATCCACTTTTTAATCTTCTGTCTGCAAAAGGTTGTTGATATTTTAAATTTACTTGTCTGTTATAACCTGTAATAAGCCATATATTAAGATTGTCATTTCTTCCGCTTACATTGTTTTGCATGAATTTGATGCCGTAATTAACCCGGTCAAGACTTCGTTTGTTTTCGACCCACCATTGATTGAAGTTTCTGTCAACAAGTTTGAAATAGGGGAGAGGGAATAAATACCATCGTTCTTTTACATCAACATTTATAAAAATCATGTCGTTTTGCTGATTTGAAACATAAACCTGCGCATCCACAAACAAGCTTGTATTTATTAAGTGTTCATGCGCAAGTTCAAGTTGTTTTTTCAAATCAGAATAAACAATATATTGCCCTTGTTTAAAAGGAATTTCTCTTTCAATTATATAAGGTTTGGTTTTTTTATTGCCATTGATAAGTATATCTGCAATAAAAACAAGCGAAGTATCGGCTATTTTAACCGATGAAACAGAAGTATCAAGTTTTATAGCTGCACTGTCATATTGTGCCGATGCATGAAAGCATAATCCACAAACCGCCACTATCAATATCTTCCTCAAAAAATGCTTCATTAAACGCTTTACTTATTGATAACGTTAAAAATAAAGTCGGAATATAGTTTGCTTTTCGATATAAAAAAATTTAACACCTCGGATTCTGAAAATATTTAAGAGAGTTTAAGGTGGTGGATGATGTTTTCATAGAACATTTATAACGATACAGCTGCTGAAGAAATCTTTATTGAAAGATATACAGGTAAAATAGCTGTTGAGTTACTGCGACTTTTCAAAAGAAATAATGGCCTATATTTTAAGATAAGTCATTAACAGATCGTAATTTTCTTTCAGTTCATTCTCATAACTTTCTTCACCAAAATAATATCTTACATTATAATCGTAACGTTGAAAAGTGGAGATGATATCTGATATCTCCATCTTATTTACTTTGATGGTAACAAGAAACTGTCCTGTTCCCGCTTCGATGCTTGTATTCAATTGCATGATGCTTGCATCGTTAGTTTCAACAAGACGAGATAATTCGCCGAAAGCAAAATTTATTTTTTCCATTTCAAGAACGATGATGGCACCTGGTTCTTCCACTCCATTGAAATGTGCGGCTGCTTTCAGCAATTCTTTTTGGGTGATGATGCCCTGTAGTTCTTTTTGCGGCGTTACAACGGGCAGAACAGTTATTCCAAGGTTCACCAATATATTCAATGCTGAAAGAAAGTGTTCATCGGGTAACACGGAAACTTTTATCAACTGAAATTCCATTGCTGCAAGTGTGGCCGATTCATCTGCATCCAACAGATCGTCTTTGCTAATTAACCCTGCGTATTTGTCTTTGTTCTCAACAGGAAGATGTTGTACATCATAATCTTCCATAAACTGAAGTGCAAGTGCAACTTTATCAAATACATTAACTACAGGATAATTAGAAATTGTAAGTTGTGTTACTAACATTTCTCTTTACTGTTTTATCAAGGACAACAAAATTTATGCAACCGTTGCAGCAGGTTGTTTCAATTTGCTGAGAAACTCTTCTAATATCTTATTAAACTCTTGCGGCACTTCCATCATAGGGGCGTGACCGCACTTATCAATAAAGTACAATTTGCTGTTGGGAATTAGTTTGTGAAATTCCTGGGCAACAAAAGGCGGAGTTATTGTATCGTTATTTCCCCAGATCAGCAGGGTAGGTTGTTTTATCTGGTTCAATTCTTCGCCCAAATTATTACGGATAGCGCTTTTTGCAAGCGCAATTATTTTGATAACTTTTAGTCTGTTATTGGTTATTTCAAACACTTCATCCACCAGTTCTTTGGTAGCCATCTTTGGATCGTAGAACGTTAATTCCGTTTTCTTTTGTATATAATCCCTGTCGCCGCGTTTTGGATAGCTATCGCCCATGCCACTTTCAAATAAACCGGAACTGCCGGTTAGGATCAAAGATTTTATTCTTTCAGGATGTTTAAGAACATGTACCAAAGCAACATGACCACCTAAAGAATTACCAAGCAAATGAATATTCGTGTAGCCACGTGTTTCTACAAAACGGTTTACAAATTTTTCCAGTCCGCCAACCGTTGTATGGAAGATGTCCAGATCGAACAAGGGAAGCATGGGAACGATCACTTTATATTGCTGCCGAAAGTGCTCTATCAAATCTTTGAAATTACTCAGAGCACCAAATAAACCGTGAAGCAGCATTAGTGGCTCACCTTCACCTTCTTCTATAAACTTGAATTTGTCATATTGTTTTATCTCGTAATTCATTTGTTGACTTTCCTTATTAACTATGCCTCGTTATTTACAAATAAACAGATTTCATCTGAAAATCTTTTAATTTTTATATTGAGGACAGATGAAACTCTATGGTGGCTTATCTCATTTAATAACTTTTGTTATGCGTATTGTCATTTTCGTTTTAACCGAAACCCTTTTTTAAAATTACAATCACAACTGCAATTTAATAAGTGTTCGCTGAACAAATTGCATTGCTTATTGCTTTGTTAGCCTTTCTTCCTTTGTAATGTTGTGTTTTTTGATTTAAAAAATCATAACAATTACTGAACCAATAAGGTTTTGAAGGCAGAAGGTACGTTATTTTAAAGGTATAAGACAGCGAAATATTTTCATTAACTTTTAATAGAAGACGAACTTATGCAAAAAGAAAAAGAAGTTCTACAACAATTGAGTCATTAGGCTAAGCATAATGAAAGTGTAAGAATAGTTATTATGATTTGCCGGTGATCGAAAATGTATTTTATGTTCTGGTGAAGTGTACATTCGATTTTTGAAAAGAATGAAGATTTTTGATGTGTCGTGTTTTATATAAAGAGCGTTGTCAAAAAAAGTTATTGCCGATAATTTGTATTGTACAAGATATACAAAAACACATTTTGCTTTTTTCCTGGTTTAATTGCTCAATAGAGATAAAGGCGTACAAGTGAGTGACACAACAGAAGTTGCATAGTAATACACAAAGCAGGTCAACAAAAAATCAATATTAACTAACATTTGCACATTGCTGTTTACAAATTGTTACATTATGCTATATTTGCCCCTCAAATTTTAAAGCGTGCCGACAAAGTTTTCTAAAGAAACGTATATGTACTGGTATGAGTTAATGCAACTTATTCGCCAGTTTGAATTGAAAGCAGAGGAAATGTATAAAATGGCCGGAAAGATTCGTGGTTTTTTCCACGCTTATGTTGGTCAGGAAGCAATAGCTGCAGGTTGTATGACTGCTACCCGCCAGGAAGATCCATTTATCACTGCGTACCGCGATCATGGTTTGGCTTTGGCGAAAGGTGTTTCTGCCGATGCTGCAATGGCTGAATTATATGGTAAAGCTACAGGTCTTGCAAAAGGTAAAGGCGGAAGTATGCACTTCTTCAGTGCAGAGCATTACTTTTTTGGTGGTCATGGTATTGTGGGCGGACAAATTGGTGTAGGCGCCGGAATCGCGTTTGCTGAACAATACAAAGGAACAGACAATATCGTTCTTTGTTTTTTTGGTGATGGCGCTGCCCGTCAGGGTGTGTTGCACGAAACATTTAACCTTGCCATGTTATGGAAGTTGCCTGTTGTTTTTATTTGCGAAAACAATAATTACGCCATGGGAACTTCTGTTGCAAGAACATCGAATGTAATTGATATTTATAAACTGGCAGATGCTTACGATATGCCAGGTGATAAAGTAGATGGAATGGACGCAGAACTGGTTCATGATGCTGTATCACGTGCTGTGAAAAGAGCAAGAGAAGGTGGCGGACCTACTTTACTTGAAATGAAAACTTACCGTTATAAAGGTCACTCCATCTCTGATCCGGGTAAGTACAGAACGAAAGAAGAAGTAGAAGAATATAAAAGCAAAGATCCTATCACTATCATTTTAAACAGGATAAAAGAAAATAATTTCGCTACGGATGAAGAGATAAAAGCAATTGATGATCGCATCAATCATGTAGTAGAAGAGAGTGTGAAGTTTGCGGAGGAAAGTGCATGGCCTGATGATAATGAATTACTGAAAGATGTTTATGCTGATCAGAATTATCCATTCATCACTGATTAATTCAACGCTTGTAAAAACAAAAACCCCTTATTCAAAATTCAAATTTCATTATGGCTGTTAAGAACGTGAAGGAAGCTAAAAGTGTGAAGAAACCTGAAATTGCTTATGATGCCACGAACAGGGCACAGGTGTACTGGAAAAAATATTCAAAGCCTGCTGCCATTGTTATTGCCATAGCTGTGGTTGCCGTATTAGGTTGGTTTATTTATAATTCCTGGGTGTTGCAACCAAAAGAAGTAAAAGCACAGGAAACTATTTTTAAGGCTCAGCAATATTTTGCGCAGGATTCTGTAAACAAAGCTTTAAATGGCGATGGTACCAACAGAGGTTTTCTTTATATCATTAATAATTATAGTGGTACAAAAACCGGAAATCTTGCCAAATATTATGCAGGTGTTTGTTATTTAAAACTGGGTAATTTTAATAGTGCGGTTAATTACCTGAAAGATTTTAAAACAGATGTAAAGCAAGTGCAAATGATGGCTTACGGTTGTTTGGGCGATGCTTACAGCGAACTGAAAAAAAATACTGAAGCAATAGATGCTTATAAAAAAGCAGCTTCCACTTTTGAAGAAGACCAGGCAAATGCATCAGAGTATTTGTTCAGGGCTGCATTATTAAGCGAAACAACAGGTAAGAATAAAGAAGCAGTTGATCTGTATAAAGAATTGAAAGATAAATATCCTGCCACACCAAGAGGTGCACAGGCAGATAAATATATTTATCGTTTAAGTATTCAACCAAACGATTTGTCAGTAAAATAAATGGCTACAAAAGGAAATACTTTATTAAACGAAGGCATCCCTCAAATAAAGGATGCCTTTGTAGTTATTGTGCGAACAGAATGGAATGCACATATTGTTGATATGCTGGTAGAAGGTTGCCTGAATATTCTGGCTAATCAAAATATTCAGTCAAAAACCATCACTGTTCCAGGCGCTGTTGAAATTCCTTTTGCTGTAAAAGCTTATGCACAAAGTAATCAGCAGAAGGCAGATGCTTTTATAACATTGGGGACAATTATTAGAGGCGATACACCTCATTTTGATTATGTATGCAAAGCGGTAACGGATGGCGTTGTTGCATTAAATCTTAGTCTTGATGCACCGGTTATCTTTGGTGTCCTCACAGTTGAAAACGAGCAGCAGGCCCTGGAAAGGATAGGGGGTGCACACGGTCATAAAGGTGAAGAAGCTGCTGTTACGGCATTAAAGATGATCGCTTTAAATAAAGCTCTTGGCCACTGAATCCGCAGCGTATTGTTTGATATTTGCAAACTAAATGGAAACTCTGCAAAAACCTTTATCGCATCGTCGCATAAGTCTTAGTTTATATTTCTTTTTTTATGGTCTAAGTTATGCAAGCTGGGCTTCAAGAATTCCATCCATTCAACAAAGTCTTCATTTATCTGAAGCGCAGTTAGGTGCTGTACTTTTAGGAATGCCGGTTGGTTCGTTTCTTACTTTGCCTTTATCCGGTTATTTAACGGCAAGGATGGGGAGCCGCAGCGTGGTTATGTTTGCTTCTTTGTTGTATAGTTTGATGCTGGCAGGCGTTGGCTTTTCGCAAACTATTTGGCAACTCACGCTATTTCTTTTCCTGTTTGGGAGCTTTGGCAATATGATGAACATTTCCATCAACACACAAGCCATTGCCTTGGAGGCAATGTATAACAAACGCATTATTTCTTCTTTTCACGGTGTATGGAGTATTGCAGGATTAGCAGGTGCATCACTCGGTACATTTCTCATTGGTAAAATGTTTCCCGTAAAATGGCATTTTTTTATCATCGCAATTATTGCATTTTTCATGTTTCTTATCAATACCGTTAATCTTATTCATGATCACGGTGAACAAAAAAAAGGCCCTGCTTTCTCCAAACCTGATAAAGCTTTTTTAAGTCTTGGCATCATTGCTTTTTGCTCAATGATGTGCCAGGGTGCAATGTTTGATTGGAGTGGTGTGTATTTTAAAAAAGTAGTGCTGGCGCCACCGGAATTAATTGGTGCAGGTTATACCGCTTTTATGATTTCGATGACAGCAACGCGATTTATCACCGACTGGCTTACGCATCATATCGGTTTTAAAAAAGTGATTATCTGGTGTGGCATTTTTACTGCAACAGGTTTGCTCATTGCAGTTTGTTTTCCTTATGTATTACCTTCAACAATTGGTTTATTATTGATCGGTATTGGCGTGTCGCCGGTTGTTCCTTTGGTTTTTAGTGCGGCGGGAAAATCAAAAAAATTTAATCCCGGCGTAGCTATTGCAGCAGTATCAACGCTTGGATTTGTCGGACTTTTAATTGGTCCGCCAATGATTGGTTTTGTAGCAGGCGCTACCAGTTTAAAAATATCTTTTGTTATTCTCTCTGTTATTGGTTTAAGCGTAACATTTATCGCCTCAATGCTTAAAAAAGAAGTGTAATTTTTATGCACTTAACTGCAGTGCTGCTATAAAGCTTCGTTGTGTCACTCACTTCAACGCCTTGTTCTTAATTAAACTTTTTTTTGAATACAATGCCATGTCAACATAGAATTGCATAGAGGAAAATTAGGAGTGAAAAAGAAAAAATAAAATCTATTGGGAATAGAAAAATCTTGACCGGTTTATTTTCAGATCGCGAAGAATACCGGATTTCGGATTTAATACAATGCTGAATGATTTATACAAACCAACAGGTGTTAAATTGATAGCAAGTTGCCAGCAATGCATATCCCGTGTTACAAACATTGTTAAGGTAGAAATACGACCCTGCCGGAAATCGAAATAAGTTGCACCGCCAATTTTCCATTTTGGTGATAAACTAAAGTCGCCATTCAAATTCAAGCTTGAAGAAATCTGGTTGTAAAAACCTTTGAAGTCGGGACGAATCGCTCTGTATAAATTCAATGAATAAGAAACCAGTAACGTCCATGGAATATCAAAGTCAACAAATTCAGAGGGATTTTCTCTAACATATTCAAGTTGCCGCATCTGCTCATCTGGTGTAAGCGTTTCATCCGGTGTAATGCGGTCTTCCGGTTTCTTGTTATCTTTCGATTTGCTTTGGAGAGATGTAGAGATGGCAAGATTACCATTGGTAAATCGTCCTATCTGCCCCTGTCTCCATAATAAGCGATTTACTCTTGTTCCAAAACTATCTGTACCGTAAGGATCAATGCTTGCGCCACCTGTGATGTTTATCTTCTCAAATAAAGTACTTCTAAACTGCATTGAAATAGGTTGCCATTGCATGGTATCAGCTAAAAAATTATAACCGGAGTTGATGCTTAATCCATCAATCAACCGTATTTTTTTGGTTGCATTATCTCCTGTGGTATCACCGGTTTTATTCTTCACTTTCATCTCAAAAAGATTATCTATCCCGAAAGACATTCCACCGAATCTTCCCTGGGAAAATGAACCAAGAACACCACCATCCAATCTTGATAAAGTATAAGTATGACCTGCGCTGTCAATTTGTACCTTATCAAAATATTGCTTTACCAAATCAGGTTTATAGCTGATGCTTACATAAGGTTTTACTTCATGACGAATTGCTTTTATACCATTTGATTTTGGAAAATTAACCGTACCAAAAATTCTTGTATTGAGAGAGATACCAAAACTCATTTCTCTGGCTGTATAAAAACCACGATGAATAGTTGTATCCACTTTATTCAGATCATCATCCCATTTTCTTATAATCTCTTGCCCAAACCAGCGTTCAGAATAAGAAACAGAAGGCGCAACAATTAATGGCCCTAATGGTGGCAGCGATAAAGAAATAGGAATATTATGTTGTGCTCCCCATTGCGCAGTATCAAGCAAACGACGCAAACTAAAAGCAGAATCATAAAAAGAGAACTGGTTAAGAAGTGTTCCTGTATAAGAAATACCTAATTTCTCATACCATTTAGGCGTGCCTATAACTTCTTTTTTCTGTAATGGATAAATGGTATTGGCGGTGAAGTTAACGGTGGGTACTCTAACATTTATCAACCCTAAGTTATTATTCTGATCATGATTCGCACTTAATGATAAATTGTATTTTCCTTGTCCCCATGTTTTGGAATAAGTGATAGATGATGTTAACTGGTTTTCATAATTGCGCAAAGCATTGTTGGGAATGTATTGATTGAACTTTGTGCTTCCTGCACGAACGCTTGCCGAAAATGTAACGCCTGGTCTTGCTTTTGTATCCTGCGAATGGCTCCAGGTAATGAAGTAACCTTTTGTTGTTGTAAACTCTTCTTTAGATAATCCGGTAGCATTCAGAATTTTAGTATTCTGTATTTCAAGGCTAAGATTACCGGAATACTTATATCTTTTAAAATATCTTGGATTGATGTTTAAATTCCATCCACCATACGAATAAATATTTCCGCGGACTGTAACATCCCAATAATCGCTTAGCACTTTATAATAACCCAAACCTTCAAGTCCCAATCCAAACTGATCGTTTGTTGAGAACTGTGGTGGCAGTAATCCTGAATGTCTTCCACGTGTTAAAGGATAAATGCCAAAAGGAATTCCAATTGGCATCGGTACGCCCTCAAATTCGGGAAATGCGGGCCCTGATACCGCAATTTTGTTATTGATAATTTTCAATTTTCTTGCACGAATATCAAAATGCGGCGTATCAAGATTACAGGTTGTAAAACGTCCACGATAAGCAAATGCAACATCTTTTGAAACTTTTTTTACTTTTTGCGCATTAATAAATAATTCGCCTTCGTTATAATAAGTGTTCTTCGTTAAACCTTTTTGTGTTTTTATATTGAAGAAGATGGTATCGCTTATAGAGGTTGAGCCCTCCTGCGTTATGGTTGGTTTGCTTAAAGGATTATTTGCTGTGTCTATGCCACCATACGCAACAACCATGTGCGTTTCCTGGTTGTAACGAATGGTGTTTGCAGTTAGATCAACATCTTTATTTTTTGTATTGGCTTTGCCATAAAGATAGAATTCTTTGGATGGAATGATAAGAACACCAGAATCTTCTGCAGCATATTCTATCGGTGCATCCAGAGAATCTTTTGAAAATAATAAAGTATCAATTTTTTCAGGTGTAGTTGTATCTGTAAGTGTTGAATCATTTAGCCTTAAAGAATCATTAACCGTATGAATAATTGTATCAGCACTTTTTAAGGATGAGTCTTTTTTTATTGAAGTATCTTTTGCCGCAGAATTATGTTTAGATGGAAGAGTTGTATCGCTTGTTTCTGTTAACGATTTTAAAAAATATTTTCCATGTTTGCCCTTTGCATTTATATGAAATGTTATAAAGAGCAAAAGAATTGTTCCCAGCCCGAATGAAAAATAATTTCTGTTAACTTTACAACGTTTGCTCATAAGTAGAGAAACAAAAGTATGCTTAATCAATAAATCAATTGAAAGAATACCCTTAACGATAAGTGAATATGTTTAAAAAATTATCTGTTATCATCCCTGTTTTTGCATTCATTCTGCTTTCTTCTTTTACTGATTCAACTACTTATCCCAACCAGCATCCCACTTTAAAAACAATCATTGTGGATGCAGGGCACGGCTTACCCGATGGCGGTGCAAGAGGAGCATACAGTAATGAATCGGATATTACTTTGGCCATTGCCACGAGATTGGGAGAAAAGCTGAAAGAAGTTTTGCCCAATTGCAAGGTAATTTATACAAGAACCGACCGCAATCTCCCTAACGGTATGACGGATAAAAATGCTGCAAACCGTTACAGGGCGAAAATGGCAAATGATAATCATGGTGATTTATATATTTCCATACATGTTAATTCCATGGCGGACAGGTATCGTAGAGAGGTTGTAGGACATAAAAAGCAAACCTATCATACCTATGTTGGAAAAGGAAAGAGCAGAAAAAGAGTTACAAAAACAAGAACGGTTCCTATTTATAAATCTTACAAACTGCCATGCAGCAATGCCGGTACAGAAACATACATATGGGCAATAAATAAGAATGATCAAAAGAAAGAATTTGTTGGGTCAAGTGAAGAAATGTCTGCAGAAAATGATTCTACAGATATGGATTTTGATTCACCTGAAGCAAAGATTCTTGCCTCGCTTAGAACAAAAAAGTATTTTAATAACAGCTTGCTTTTGGCAACGTATGTTGAAGATGAGTTTAAGAAACAAGGTCGTTCCAGTGCCGGTGTAAAGCAAAGAAATTATATGGGTATATGGGTATTGCAGGCTACAGCCATGCCAAGCATTTTGGTTGAAACAGGATTTATCTGCAATCCCGATGATGAAGATTATCTCAACAGCGAAAAAGGCCAGAATGAAGTTACTTATGCGGTAATGAGAGCTGTGCTTCATTATAAGGAAAGCCTTGAAAGCGGAAATATTCCTGCAGTTACTAATGATTCAACTGCTGCACCGGTAACTCCATAATTTCCCGCTGAAATTCTCTACTCTTATCGTGTTCATATTTTGTTGCATATAGAATAATTAGAGAAATTTTCTTCTTATAAAATAACTCGTTCATTGAAGTTATTTTTGTAAGGTTGGGATGAAATTTTACGTATAGAAAGATAACTATAATGGATTTGCAGCAATTCCGGATTGAGCATATAAAACAGGAGACACATGATTGTAAAAGCTTTTATTTGCAACCCATTTCTCACCCAAAAAATATCACTTATAAAGCCGGGCAATTTCTCACGCTTGTTTTTGAAGATGCAATAAAAGAAACCAGACGCTCTTATTCTCTCGGTTCTGCACCGGTTTTAAACGAGCCGTTATTCATAACTGTAAAGCGAAAAGTAAATGGTGAGATATCGAGACGTTTGCTTGATCATTATAAGAAAGGTGACATTATAAATGCGTTGCAGCCTTCAGGAAGATTTATTATTCCCCAACCTGTTACTTCTACTCATTTTTTTATTGTTGCAGGAAGTGGTATAACACCTGTTTTTTCATTGATGAAAGAGTTGCTTTTTTCTCATTCATCTGCAAAAATTATTTTACTTAACCAATGCCGCAGCGAAGGGGATATTATTTATAAAGAAGAGTTACATAAACTGCATCAGCAGTTCAAAGAGAGATTTTTGTGGATTCAATTTTTTAGTCAGCCTGTTGCGCATCATTTTCGTTCCATTCGTTTAAATAATAGTTTGCTTGAATTGCTTGTGTATAAATATGTGCCGTATTATATAAATGGTGATACAGATTTTTACATCTGTGGACCTGTTACTTATATGCGTATGGCACAGTTTACCTTGAAACTAATTGGCATTGAAGATGCGCATATTCATAAAGAGCAATTTGTTGTTGAACGTTTACCAAAGCCCGCATTTATTGTAGATGATCATCCAAGAAAAGCCTCTATTCGCTATAAACAAAAAATACATCACATAGATGTTGTTTATCCTCAAACCATTTTAGAAGCAGCGCTGGAAAAAGGCATTGAGTTACCTTACAGTTGCAAAGGTGGTGTCTGCAGCACCTGTATGGCAAAATGCGAACATGGTAAGGTTGTAATGAGCCTGAATGAAGTGCTTAGTGAAAAAGATATGCAACAGGGTTTTGTGCTAACCTGTAC
>JAEZRL010000429.1 GCA_023440945.1 Bacteroidota bacterium | reverse complement strand
TTTTATCCGGTTTTATATTGTATTCACTGGCATGTTCGCGAACAAAAGCTAAGGCTGCTCTTCCATCTGCAATGGCTAAAGGAACTACTTTTTTAGCTTGTTCTTCAAATTCAGGTTTACCCATTTTATCCATCAGTTCTTTTACAGGATCGTTTGTTAAACTATGTATCAAACGGTATTTTAAAACAAAACAGGTAACACCTCTTTTCACAAGCCAATTCGCAACATCAATGCCATCGCTGTTTATAGATAAAGTTTGAAAAGCGCCCCCCGGACAAATAACAATTGCAGTGCCTGTTGCAACCGAAGGATCAGGTGTAAATACTGTTAGCGATGGTTTTGTAACATTGTACACCACTTTCGTATTGAACATGTTGCTATCACTTTCTGCTTCGTTCCAGTTCCAATCTTCTGACCCTGGAGCAGCGCCATTGTAGAGTTGAATTACTTTTTGCTGAGCCTGAACATTAAAAAATAAAAATGAGAAAAAGAGAAGATAGATGATTTTCATATCGTGCTTTTTGTGATAATGGAATAAGCCATAAATTTAATATCAAATGCTTATTCAGCTATAAGTATTTACGATTAATGTTCATTAGAGGCCATTGTATAAGGCATCGTTCACTTTTTTCATATAAACTGATCCATGATTCTGTATTCTGTACGCAATGAAGATAAAGTTAATTTGCTTACAAACTTTTTCTTTGTTTAATTAAATTTTATTTTTAGTGCATGATGGAAGAGGATAATATCAAACTATTTCTTCAGCAGGGTCATAAATTATATGTGCAGCAATTGTCCATTGACTGTGTTATTTTTGGTTATCATGAACGACAGTTGAAGGTTTTACTGCTTAAATGGAAAAATTCAAACAAATGGTCTTTACCCGGAGGATTTATAAAACTGGATGAGAACCTGGAGCAGGCGGCTTCAAGAATAGCTGCAGAGCGAACGAGTTTACATGGCCTTTTCTTACAGCAGTTTTATGCTTTCGGTAATCCTTCAAGATCTGTTAGAACAGAAAAAGATATTACACATTTTTCTTCCATTCTTAAAATGAAGGTTTCAAAAGATAACTGGTTGCTAAAGAGAACTGTTTCCATTGGTTATTATGCCGTCACTGAATATTCGTTGGTACAACCTGAGCCGGATTTTTTTTCAAGCGAATGCACCTGGCATGATATAAATACTATTCCAAAACTTGTTTTCGATCATAATATTATTGTTACAGAAGCATTGAAAACACTGCGTTTGCAAATTTATCACCAGCCAATTGGTTATAATTTATTGCCCAGGAAATTTACTTTGCCGGAAATTCACGATCTGTATGAAACTATTCTTGGTAAAAAACTTGACCGCAGAAACTTTTCAAAAAAACTTATTTCGCTTGGTGTTATTATAAAACTTGGTGAGCGAAAAAGTATTGGTGCACACCGATCGCCTTTTTTATACAAGTTTGATAAACGCAAATATGAAAAGGCTTTAAAGGAAGGTATTGTACTTGCTTTCTAAAATATCAAAACTGGTTTAAAAGATACTTTTGACCTTCAGTTTCAAAATCTTCGGCTCGTTATTACGCAGGATCAAAACAGATAATCTTGCTTTTGCGTTTTGTAGCATCGTTTTATATGTTTGAATATTATTTGAGAAATTATTATCTATCGCAACAATAATATCATCGGGCTGAAAGCCTGCTTTTTCTGCAGGAGAATTTTTCATGATATCAACAACTGTAACAAGTCCGTCAACCATATAAATACCTAATCCTGTATAAGAATAATCAAATGAATCATTGTAGTGTTTATTGGGGTCTATATAGATTTGTTGTTCACGATAATTAAGCGTAACATTAAAACGACGCAAAATATCATTGCCTAATAATCCACCAAGAATAGGATAAGAAGTTACATTAAAATCGTCTTCAAAAATATAAATAGGTACTCTTCTAAAACGATAAGGACCAACTTTCAACTCTTTTATAACTGTTAATTGCATCTCCCTTTTTCCGCCGAGTCCTTCCGCTTCCGTTAAAAATATTTTTTTCTTTTTCTTTAATAATACACTGTCATCCACAAAATCCTGTGATAGCAACATGCATAAACCTGCACCTGTATCAAAATAAAATCTGCCGTTAATTGTTGTAGCGTCTTTCACCATTGCAGGCTGCATAACAAGCGTGCTGAATTGTGGATGAAGTAAATAGCCTCCTCTTGGATATTTATAAGTGCCTTGTGTATAAACATGTACCAACGAATTATCGTAATCAATATTTACAATGTATTTGCTTAGAAAACTGTAACCAATGATACCATCTATTTTTACACCATAAACGCTTGTTAAAATATCATAATCGTTAATATGAAAATCAAGGCTGTCAACGCTAAGTCCGGGAAGGTTTAAGGTATGACCGTAAGAAAATTCAACTCTCTTCATACCCGCAATTCCCCTGATGATTCGGTTACTCATTTGCGTTTTCCACTGCAGTTGCAGACAGGTAACAGAATCAATTGAAATGCCGCCGCTGCCTGTATCGAGAATGAAATTTAGTGTATCCGGCTTAGCATCTAAAGTTACTTTTAAAACAATAATCCCACCTGTTAACATAGTAAATGGAAAAGAAGTTATGCGCTTTGCAGGTGGTGGAATGATTTCTTCCTGTGCATTTGTTTTATAAGGAATAAATGCACATATCGTTGGCAATAAAAGCAGGGCAAGCAAAAATGAAAAACTTGGTTTTTTCATCAAAAGCAGTGTTTATAAAGGCACATTCTACGCTGAATTTACGCTCTATTATCTATCAGTCCAAACCGTTAATATATTAGTTAAACAACTTTCTCAAAAGAAAAGCTGCACTCATTGCAATTGTTGTTGCTTAATTTTGCATTTCTTATAAGTTATTTCATGAATGCAGAAGAGTTATACAGCAAGGCATTAAATTTTGATTTTTTAAGTGTTGAAGAAGGCGTTTATTTATTTGAACATGCACCCTTAGCTGAATTGATATTTGTTGCGGATGAATTAAGAAAGAAGCAGGTGCCTCATGGAAAAGTTACCTGGCAAATAGATCGTAATGTAAATACAACCAATGTTTGCATTGCCAATTGTAAGTTCTGCAATTTTTATCGTATTCCCGGTCATCCTGAAGCGTATATAACAGATATGGATACCTATCGCCGTAAAATTGAAGAAACATTTAAATATGGCGGCGACCAATTGTTATTGCAAGGTGGTCATCATCCCGAACTTGGGTTAGATTTTTATACCAAAACGTTCCGGCAGATTAAACAGGAGTTTCCAAAATTGAAGCTTCATGCTTTAGGTCCCCCTGAAGTGGCACATATCTGTAAGCTTGAAAAGATGAGTCATAAAGATGTGTTGACGGAGTTGAAAAATGCAGGACTTGATTCGTTGCCTGGTGCAGGTGCCGAAATATTGATTGATCGTGTTCGTCGTTTAATAAGTAAGGGAAAATGTGGCGCTGATGAATGGCTTGATATCATGCATGAAGCGCATAAATTGAACATCACTACCAGTGCAACAATGATGTTTGGCCATGTGGAAACGATAGAAGAACGGTTTATTCATTTGGCAAGAATTCGTGAAGTACAATCTAAGAAGCCTGCTGAAGCAAAAGGTTTCCTGGCTTTTATTCCATGGACTTTCCAGGATGTGGATACTTTGCTTACAAGAATAAGAGTTGTTCATAATTTGGTTACGGCTGAAGAATATATAAGAATGATCGCTTTAAGCAGGATCATGTTGCCAAATGTTTTAAATATTCAGTCAAGCTGGCTTACAGTTGGAAAGCAAACAGCACAGTTGTGTTTGCATGCAGGTGCAAATGATTGGGGAAGTATTATGATAGAAGAAAATGTTGTAAGTGCTGCAGGAGCACCACATCGCTTTACTTATAAAACAATTCAAAATGCTATTCGCGAAGCAGGTTTTGAACCACAACTTCGAAATCAGCAATATGAGTGGAGAGAAGTGCCTGAAACAATCGTAGAGCAGGTAATAAATTATTAGAAAATTATTATTGTTTTGATGCTTTTTATTGTTGAGTAGCGGTAAGAACGTTGAAGTGAGTGACACAACGGAAGTTGATAGCAGTACAAAAGCTGACCTCATAATAACTCTCAACTTGTTTTAGAATAAGCATCATAAAGGTTTATTTCAAAATTCAAAAGATGTATTTACAAAGAAGAAACAGGATATTACGTACAAGCGCAGCGATAAGAAGTTTAGTTGCTGAAACAACTTTAACCCCGAACGATTTTATACTTCCGATATTTATTGATGAAGGTGAAAGTGTAAAGACGGAAATTGCTTCGATGCCGGGTTATTATCGCAATAGCTTGGATATTACTTTGAAGGAAGTGAAGGAGTTTTATAAGTTAGGCATTAAAAGCGTTTTATTATTTGTGAAAGCAAAAGATGAAACAAAAGATAACACTGGAAAAGAAGCATGGAACCCGGATGGATTGATGCAAAGAAGTATAAAAGCAATCAAGGATGCAGTACCTGAAATGGTTGTTATGACAGATGTTGCACTTGATCCTTATTCATCCTTCGGACATGACGGTATTGTAAAAGATGGTGAGATCGTAAACGATGAAACGGTTGAAGCTTTGGTTAAAATGAGTGTTAGTCATGCAGAAGCCGGAGCTGATTTTGTTGCACCAAGCGATATGATGGATGGAAGAATTGGCGCTATCAGGGAAGCCTTGGAAAACAATGGCTTTACCAAAACCGGCATCATGGCTTACAGCGCAAAATATGCTTCGTGTTTTTACGGGCCCTTTCGTGATGCATTGGATAGTGCTCCTGGTTTTGGGGATAAGAAAACTTACCAAATGGATTATGCCAATAGAATTGAAGCCATAAAAGAAGCATTGATAGATGTAGAAGAAGGAGCCGACATTGTAATGGTAAAACCTGGACTTCCTTATCTTGATATTGTGCGTGAAGTAAAAAATGCTGTTGATGTTCCTGTTAGTGTTTATAATATCAGTGGGGAATATTCGATGATAAAAGCTGCAGCTAAAATGGGATGGATAGATGAAAGTAAAGCAATACTTGAAACGCTTACTTCCATAAAACGTGCAGGTGCAGATTTGATAGCAACTTATTTTGCAATTGATGCAGCGAAGTTGTTGGGATATTAGAATAAGAAATCGGAATTTTAAGTAAGGGGTTTATCACTGTGCTTATTCATTTACGCGATAAACAGGATAACGTAAATGTGCCGGTTCATAATAAGGTGAATGTTTATAAATAAAATCAAGTTGTGCATGTGCTGATGCTGCAAAAGTGCTGTCTGTTTTTTTCTTCTCTTCCAATTGTTGTTTTACTTCAGGGTGTTGCTGTAAAAATTCTGCTGCAACATCTTCCCATCGGTAATCGCTGTAACCTTCTTTCTGTTGCAAGACCGCATCAAAAAAATTCCACTTGAAAAAACTGTCATCGCCTAAAGGTTCAAGTGTTTCTACAATGTATCTGTCTGAAGGCTGGCCAGTATAAATAATATAATCTCCTTTTAAAAAATTGATGGGAGAAAGGTAGGAGCTTAGTTTGATATCATAATTAAAATGATGTTTTTCATAAGCTCTTGGATAACTTTTATAATCATCTATATGATATACTTCTACTTCGATACTTGTATCTTTTGAAAGCCTTTGCATTGAAACATCATTCAATCTCAGGAGGTCAATTACTTCATGCCAGCCTTGAGGAATAATATAAGCTTCCGGTTTTGTAACACTAACAGTTGGAACAAAAGCGCTGTAAAATTTCACCTGTTTTTCAAAAGGTTTGCTGTGATCATAAAATAAGCGTGGAAGACCTGTTACTTCGCTTGTTTTTGTATCAGCCTCATAACCTTTAAAGTTGATCATTTCATATTGTGATGAATCAACTTTCCATCCCAATGCAAATTGTTGCTGATGCTTTACAGAATCAAGCGAAGCTTTCCTTGCTGCAATTATTTCTTTTGCATATTCTGAAGCTTGTTCTATCATCGTTTGCATCAGAGCATAAGTGCTTTTCACACGATCTGCAAAAGGTTTTAGCATATGTGTTTCAGGCATAAAGGCGATTGTTTCAAATAAGGCGGCATAACCCGTGCTGTAACGAGGCGCATCATAAAAACCATCCCATCCTTCATCTGCATTTCCTTCTTCAAAATTTACATACGGCGTCATCGTCCGGTTCTTTTCATTCATACCTTTATATAATGATGGCTCAAAAACATCATGCAAAAAGTTACCAACAGCACCTCCTAATTTATTATGTTGAGTGGTGAGAAGCGTCATGGTATATTGATAATCTGCCCCATCACTTACATGATTATCCATGAAAATATCCGGCTTTACCCAATGAAATATTTTTGCAAAAGCTTTTGCATTTTTTGAATCGCTTTTTATAAAATCGCGGTTTAGATCGAGGTTTTGCGCATTGCCTCTAAAGCCATAACGCTCCGGTCCGTTTTGGTTCACTCTTGAAAAACCATTCCGGTTTAAACTGCCACCAATGTTATAAACCGGGATGATGGCAAGCACTACGTTTTTAGGTAATTTTATTTTGCCAGTTGCTATATCACGTACTAACATCATGCTTGCATCAATGCCATCAGGTTCGCCGGGATGAATGCCGTTATTTATAAGAATAGTAACTTTGTTTTGTTTATGCCATTCTATTGGTTTAAATTGTTCCGCAGAACTAACTACTATAAGATTGAGTACGTAACCCTGATCCGTAGTATCAAAAGAAAACATTCGAATGGAAGGATAGGCAGATGCCAGTCTTTTATAATAATCAATGCAACTGAAATAAGTGGTTGTTTGCTTGCCTCCGCTGTTTTCAAAAGGTGTATCAAATTTTTGAGCCCGGGAAAAAGAAGAAAAAATTAAAAGAAGTGCTAAGGATATAACTTTTTTCATTAATTTGACAATTAAAATCTAATACAAGATAATGGAAAACACGTATAGAATTTTATTGGCTGAAGATGAGCCTAAGTTAAGCCAGGTTATTCAGGATGAATTAACTCGCCTTAGTTATCAAACTGATGTAGCGTATGATGGACAGGTAGCGGAAAAATTATTCAAGCAGCATCCTTATTCACTGGTACTGCTCGATATTCAACTTCCTTATAAGAACGGCCTTGCACTTTGCCGGGAATTCAGAGAGATCAACCCTAAGGTTCCCATCATCATGCTTACTGCTTTAGGTGAATTACAGGATAAAATTGATGCGTTCAATCTTGGTGCCGATGATTACATTGTTAAGCCATTTCATTTTGATGAATTGTTTGCCCGTATTAAAGTGTTTTTGAAGAGAGCGGATTCCGGTAGCGATACAGGCGAAAAGGTTGTTGTTGGTGATATGGAGATTGATATGGAAAACAAAACCGTTAACCGTGGCGGAAAACTTATCAATCTTACAGCAAAAGAATTTGCGCTATTGGTATTGTTGTCCCGCAATAAAGGAAAAGTGATTTCTAAACAAGAAATACTGGAAAAAGTATGGGATCTTAGCTTTGATACAGGTACAAACACCATCGAAGTTTATATCAGTTTCCTTCGCAATAAAATTGATAAACCCTTTGAAGCAAAACTCATTCATACAAAACCTGGTTTCGGTTACTACGTTAGAGAAACTGTTATTTCATGAGTTTAAGGCTAAAATTTTCACT
>JAEZRL010000388.1 GCA_023440945.1 Bacteroidota bacterium | reverse complement strand
AAAGTATCTTATAAAGGAGACCCAACAGAAGTAGTAACGAATATAAGTGGCAACGGAAAATTGGTGAAATTGTAAAGGAGATAACATCCTTTTTACTTGAACTGAAAATTCTATAAAACGAAGTTTAATAAAAAGGTGATGTGGCTAAAAATGATATTCGAAAAGGGTTTGTAATCAAGGTGTCAGACACTTTTAAAGTGTCTGACACCTGCTCAAAGATTTTATTCCGAGGTTTTAAACTTCATTTATTCTATTGAGCTAAAGCTGAATAAAAGTTAAAACTTTAATTAAATCTTTTTGAATAATTACGCATATGGGTTACGCTGTTTCTTTTCTTATCGAGTTCAAGGGCGGCGTTTATTAATGCAAGATGGGTGAAGGCCTGCGGAAAATTTCCCAATGCTTCGCCTTTCATGCTCAGCTCTTCGGCATACAAGCCGAGGTGATTGGCATAACCTAACATCTTTTCAAAATGCTCTGATGCTTCTTCAATTTTTCCGGCTAGTGCCAGGCATTGAATATACCAGAATGAACACATGCAAAACGTTCCTTCTTTACCTTTCAATCCATCAATTTCTGATTCCTGTTCGCGGTAACGATAGATCAGCACATCCGACTTTAATTCTTTCTCTATGCTTTGCATGGTTTGCTGCCATCTTTCGGACATTGGCGAGATCATTTTTAAAATGGGCATCAGCATAGCACTTGCATCAATATTATCAGAGCCTTTGTATTGTACAAACACTTTCTTTTTATCATTCCAGTAATTCTCATATACGTATTTATAGATCTTGTCCCGCATGTTATGCCATTTGCCAAAATCATACGGAAACGAGAACATGTCAGCTATCTTTATCGCTCTGTCAAGCGCCACCCAACACATGATCTTTGAAAAAATAAACTCACGTTTGGGGCCTCTTACTTCCCATATACTGCGATCAGGCTGCTGCCAGTTTTTTATCACCAACTCAATATATCCTTCAATTATTTTCCAGTAATCATACGTTATATCGCCGCCGTGTTTTGCAAAAACATAAATGGTTTCGATCAATTCTCCATAAATATCCATTTGTGTTTGCTTGTGTGCATCATTGCCAATACGAACAGGTTTTGAACATTTATAACCTTCGAGATAATCCAAACATTTTTCATCCAGATCTGTACTGCCATCAATGGCAAACATCAGTTGCAGCTTATTCTCAGAGCTTCTTTTCTTCACCCATTCAAGAAAGCGCCCTGCTTCTTCTGTAAAACCAAGTTCCAAAAAAGCATACATGCTGAAAGCTGCATCCCTTATCCAGGTATAACGGTAATCCCAGTTACGCCCCTGCCCTATCGCTTCGGGAAAACTAAAACTTGGCGCCGCTACAATAGAGCCAAATTTATGAGAGAATAAAAGCTTTAATGTTAATGCCGATCTTCTTATCACCTCCTGCCAGTAACCGTTATAAACACATTGCGATATCCATGTTTGCCAGTATTCAATGGTTGAATGATAGGTGTTGTTATAAATAGTTTCAGCAGAATTGCCTTTGTTGTCGCTGTTTATTTCACCAAAAACAAAATAAGTTGATTCCGCTTCATTTAAAATGAAATGCGAAACAACATCTTTATCTTTTTTTTCAAGATCACTTTTGCTTAGCAGAAACAAAGCCGACTGCGATTTATTTTGTGGAACAAACCAATAACTGTCCTCTTTTTTTTCTACTGTATGATCTGCCTTTGCATAATCAAAACGTGGTGCACAACAAACTTCATATTCTATCTTTCCTCTTATGGTTGTTATCTTTCTTACAATGGTGCAATTACCTTCTGTAAAATCAGCAGGCATGTAATCTGTAACTTCTGCAATACCTTCATCAGAAAAAAAACGTGTAACAAGCACATTGGTATCGAGCAGGTATAGTTGTTTTGCCACAACATTTTTCATGGAAGGAATGATAGAAAAAGAACCACCTTTTCGTGTATCAAGCATTTTACAAAAAACTGTTGGAGAGTCGAAGCGGGGAAAACACATGTAATCTATGGAAGCAAATTTTGAAACAAGCGCTGCTGTTTGCAAATTACCAATGATGCCATAATCTTCGATTGGTAAATATGCCTCGCCTTTATTTATCTTTTCCATTATTGTTGATTTCATATCACATCATTTCATTATTATCCTGTTGTTTTACATATAGATCATTTACAATCGTCATAAGTACAGCAGTTATAGGTGTGGCGAGAATAACGCCCCAGAATCCACCCAAAGCGCCCATTGCAACCTGGCTTATAATTATTAGAGCAGGCGGAATGTTTACCATTTTCTTTTGAATAAGCGGTTGCTCAATTGCACTTTGTATAATTTGAATGAAAGTATAAGTGCAAACAATAATGATGGCTGTATTTGTTCCCTGTAAAAGGCCGATAAGAACAGCAGGAATTAATGCGATGATAGGACCAAAATTGGGGATGAAGTTGAGAAGACCGGCAATTAAAGCCAGTGTTAAAACCAACGGCATTCCAATGATGATGAGTGCGATTGCAGTAAGAATGGCGATGAATAAAATTCCGATGATCTGTCCCTTCAACCATTTTTTTAAAACCGTGTTCAGCTTATCCAGCAATTCTTTTCCTTTGTCTTTTGCCTTCGGCGGAAGCAAATGAATAATGCCCCTTTTGTACACTGAAGGACCTGCGGTAAAAAATAATCCCATCAGCAATACAATGTACAGATCACTTATAACACCAAAACTGGAAGAAAAAAATGTTTGATGACCGATCTTGTTTTTTCTGAATTACCTGAAGAGTTCAAAAAATCCAGTACTTTTCTCCCAACCGCACTTTCGTCAAGTTTGTCTTTTGCATTTTGAATAGTTCCAGGTAAAGTATCAGAGAGTTGAGATATCTGTTCTTGTAATCTTGCTCCTGCAAACCAAAAAAAACCAATTACCAATAAAAGACTGATAACAACCGAAAGAACAACACTTAGTTTTGGCCCGGTATGTACGTTTCTGTGAAGTACTGCAGCAAAACCATGAAAGAAAACAGCAATCATAATACCGGCAAAAACAAGCAGCACCACGCTGAACAATGTTTTAAAAAGAAGCAGGAAGATAACTATCAACGAAAGTATTCCTCCGGCAATCCATACTTTTTTTGTATAAGATAATGACTGCCTGTCGTTTGTTTTATCAGTTGGCATAAGTTATAATACTTTAAAAAAGGAACCGCAACAATAACAGCAGCTCATCGTGAAAAAATTACAGCAGGAGTTGTAGTTGATGTGGTGAACAGCGAATGCTTTATTCGTTCTGCAAAGGATATGCCTTTTATACAGCATCATTCTTATAAAGCAGGAAAAGTGATATTCGTATTTTGTATAATTCAAGAAAGCATTCGTGTAATTTCACATTCTGAAACATTTTTGAAGAACCACGTTCTATAAAAAAAACACCCATTATGCTGGGAAATAAACCGAAGCAAACTGCTTCACAATTCTGGAAAAAAATGCTGCAGTTTTTACTGCAGGGTTTGCTGGTACTAACGCCAATAGGTGTTACCATCGCTGCCGTTATATGGCTTTTTACCACGATCGATAATTTTCTGCCAAATATTGTGCAGGCATTCTTTCCCAATCTTTATAATGCCGCTACTGTTGTCCGTAGCATTCCAGGAATGGGATTGATATCAGCTGTATTGCTGGTGATCTTTATTGGTTGGCTATCTTCTTCTTTTATAGTGAGCCGTGTTGTTTCGGCGCTTGATACTATTCTTGAAAATACACCGGGCATCAAATTTATCTACACTTCGGTAAAAGATTTTATCGAAGCATTTGCAGGCAATAAGAAAAAATTTGATAAACCGGTACTGGTAAATGTAGACGCGGATAATGTTTGGCGGGTAGGATTTATTACACAAACTGATGCACACAGTTTCCAAATGCCGGATCATTTAGTAGTGTATGTTCCGCATTCGTATGCCATATCAGGTATTACATATGTTATACCCAAAACAAGAGTAAAATTATTAGAACACATTACACCGGCAGAGGCAATGAAGTTTGCTGTTTCCGGTGGCGTAACGGAAGTGGAGCATGGGCATGCCGCAACGATAACAGCAAGGGCAAATGAACGTTCGGATAAGATTTGAGACAATTAATAAACAAGAATTGCATCGTTCATCAAGGCTTCGTTCAAAATCACACTCTTAATGAACCTCTAAAACCTCTTGCAGCGTAGTAGGAGTCTGCACCGTTATGATACACGAAGACCGTGATATACCTGCGATCACAAAAGAGTGCGCCGCCAAGTATTCTAATATTTCCAGGCGTCTTTATCGAACTCGACGTTTTGGTATCAAATTCTC
>JAEZRL010000381.1 GCA_023440945.1 Bacteroidota bacterium | reverse complement strand
GTTCTTTCATGTAATTCTTTGGGCTGAATATCCAGAATTCTCTCTCTTCCATTTGTTGCTTTTCCAGCGGCTACTTCAATAATAAAGGCGAAGGGATTACACTCGTATTGCAAACGTAATTTTCCGTTGCGGTTATCTGCTGTTGAAGGATACATAAAAATTCCGCCTTTGATAAGATTACGGTGAAGATCGGCCACCATACTTCCGAAATAACGGTGCGAATAGGGTCCGCCTGTTTCTTTTGTTTTCAACTGGCAGGCCGTGATATACTTCTTTACAAATTCTTCATACTGAAAAAAATTGCCATGATTAACAGAATAAATTTTACCCGTGTCAGGGCAATGCATATCCGGATGACTTAAACAAAATTCACCAATAGATGGATCAAGTGTAAAACCATTTACACCTCGTCTCGTGGCATAAACGAGCATTGTTGAAGAACCGTAAATAATATATCCTGCTGCCACTTGTTTTGTCCCTTGTTGAAGAAAATCTTCTTTTGTGCAGGGCTTTCCTCTTTCACTTATTCTCCTGTAAACACCAAAAATTGTCCCGATGGAAATGTTTACGTCAATGTTGTTGCCTCCGTCCACAGGATCGAACAATACAACATACTTGCTGTTATTGCTTACTTCATCATCAAATATCACTACGTCATCCATTTCTTCACTTGCAACACCAGCGCAACTGATGCCATGTCGTAAAACGCCGGTAAATTGATTATTTGCAAAAACATCGAGCTTTTTTACATCTTCACCCTGTATGTTTGTTGAACCGGCATCGCCTAAGATATCTGCAAGGCCTGCTTTATTTACTTCAACATTTACCCGTTTTGCAGCAAGGCCAATATCTCTTAATAAACTGCTTAATTCTCCCGTTGCACCGGGAATTGTTCTTAGCTGCTGAATAGTAAATTCATCCAGCGTTTGAACTTTTCTGTTAATAGTCATAGCAAAGCAATCTTTATTGTAAAGGTAGAAAGGCTAATGGTTTTGGTGTTCTAATGTCTGCACTCTATAACTATAAACTTAATCGTTTCTTATAGGTATTCTTTAGCAAACGTCAAATAGAATGAATAAAAGTTTTAGAATTTGTTGGTATAGTATCGTTTGCTCAAAACAAATTCAAAAATATTAGTCTCTCCATTTTTCTCATTAATCCTGCTGCAAAGGTAGGCTCAGTGCTTCTGAAGCGTGGCAAAAGACTACGGCATAAACACAAAATCCTATCACACTTTCCTTCATTTATTCCGTTTCCTTTTGCCCTTGATCGCACTTAGCCTGGGATGCACCATAATTAATTTTTTAAAATTTAAAAGTTACAATTATGGAAAGCAGGATTACAGCATCACCAGTATTTCAGGTGGCAGAAATTGAACTGATTTATAAGTCAAAAGTCAAAGCTTCAGAAAGACCAATGGTTTCAACATCAAAAGATGCTTACGAAGTATTGAAGCATTGTTGGGATGAAAACAAAATAGACCTGCTGGAACAATTCAAAATACTCTTACTGAACAGGGGTAACAAAGTCCTGGCAGTTTATGAGGTTTCAAGTGGTGGTATAACCGGTACTATCGCAGACCCAAGATTAATTTTTACTGCAGCATTAAAAGCAAATACCGTTTCTATAATACTCGCACACAATCATCCTTCTGGTAGTCTCAAACCAAGCAGGGCAGATGAAGAACTAACTTCCAAAATAAAAGAAGCTGGTAAGTTTCTTGACATAAAAGTATTAGATCATATCGTTCTCAGTAGTGACTCGTACTTTTCATTTGCTGATGAGGGGCTTTTATAGTCCCTTTTTTTGATGCAATTTTTCTCTGATGAAAAAAGGACTTTCAACGGAAGTGCAACTCACTAGTAATACTATAAAAAATGGGCAAAGCAGTGTTTGAAATGGCAAGATCAAAAGAAAGACGTGTTTATATATTTTGATAATGGCCAGGAAGCATACGCTGCCTTCAATGCGCTTTCTTTGAAAGAATGCTTGAAAATACAGCTACGTAGTAAAACGAAAAGTGAACTAACTGTAGGAGCATGGATTATACACCTCGCTCTAATCATTTTAGATAAAAAATATTTTGCAGGAACACCGATTTTATTAACTGTTTTTATTTTTCAGTTTTCTATAGGCGAGAGAAAAGCTTATACCAATAATAAATTTATAATCCGTCAATAAAACCCTGCGTTTTTTTTGATATTTCTCGCGAAACTGACTATTATTTTTTAAATTATTTAAGTTAATCTGTCTTTCAATAAAACCACATTGATTTTACCATCTAATTAAAAAACTAACAATTGTAAGTATTGTTCCTATTTTTGTTTTTTGTATTAACAGTATGAAAAATATAACGGGCTTTTCTACTTTCAAAGATTATCCTTTTAAGGATACAATGCGCATCCATTACCAATCACCATCAAGCCTCTTGCTGGAACAGGCAGTTCATAACTGTGAGGGTGTATACAATGATACCGGCGCTCTTTGTGTATTCACTGGAGAATTCACCGGCCGGTCTCCTAAAGACAGATTTATAGTAAAAGAGAAATCAACAGCCGGCGTGATAAACTGGAATGAAATCAACCAACCGATTGAAGAATATTACTTTTTCCGGTTGAAAAAAAAGATGCTTGATTATCTGAATGACAGAGAAGATATCTGGATAAGGGATGCGTATGCCTGTGCAGACGAAAGATTCAGGTTAAATATCCGCGTCATCAATGAAAACCCCTGGAGCGGACTGTTTGTTCACAATATGTTTTTAAGGCCTTCCGATAAAGAGCTGCAGAGTTTCGAACCCGAATGGCATATTATACACGCTTCAGGGTTCAAAGCAGATCCTGACAAAGACGGAACAAGACGCTCCAATTTCGTGATCATTTCCTTCAAAGAAAAAACGATACTCATAGGAGGTACAAGTTATACCGGTGAAATAAAAAAAGGAATATTTACTGTACTGAATTTTATACTTCCTTACGAAAAAAATGTTTTAAGTATGCATTGCAGTGCAAATATGGGAAGTAAAGGTGATGTTGCTCTTTTCTTTGGTTTAAGCGGAACAGGTAAAACAACTTTAAGTGCCGACCCTGAACGAAGGCTTATTGGCGATGATGAACACGGCTGGAGCAATAATGGTGTTTTCAATTTTGAGGGTGGCTGCTATGCAAAATGCATTGGCCTGAAGGAAGAAAAAGAGCCGGAGATATTCAAAGCCATCCGGCAGGGCGCATTAGCGGAAAACGTTTGTTTCTTCCCGGGTACAAACAACATAGATTTTGAAAATGCTTCCATTACGGAAAATACAAGGGTAAGTTATCCGCTCCACTATATTCCAAATGCATTAACTCCTTCCATTGGAGGTATCCCTGTCAACATTTTTTTCCTCACCTGTGATGCGTATGGTATATTTCCTCCGATAAGTAAATTAACTGTGGAACAGGCGATGTATTATTTTATCTCGGGCTATACAGCTAAGATTGCCGGAACGGAACAAGGTGTAACCACACCTAAAGCAACCTTCAGTGCATGTTTTGGCGCCCCTTTCCTTCCTTTGCATCCTCTTAGGTATGGGCAAATGCTCGGTGAGAAGATCAGGAAATATCATGTGAATGTATGGCTAATCAATACAGGGTGGACTGGTGGGGGATACGGCACCGGTTGCCGTATCAGTTTGTCTTATACCCGTTCTATTGTCAAGGCAGCATTGAATAATGAGTTGCAAGCAGGTTATGAGGAACATCCGATACTTAAAATTAAAATGCCCCTCTCATGCCCCGGTGTTCCCTCTTTGATCTTAAATCCAAGGAATACATGGCAGGATAAGAAGCTGTATGACCAAACCGCAACAGCTTTGCAGGAACAGCTTAAAACCAATTTTTCCAAATACAAGGCAGAAACATAAGCAAAAAGTGTCCCTATTTGTGTCTCCGGCATAAACAAACTAAAGCGAGAAAACTAGAGTGGAAATGTATCATCCCTTCTTGATCTTTCTTTGCATCAAGCCGGGAAGTAAAAGCGAATACGCAACAAGATCATGAAGTGAGAAGTTGTGAATTATCAGAAATAAGCTTTTTATTTCTACAGGATGTCTTTTCTCAATACGTTATTCAAGGAAAGGGTATTGTGGTTCCGCTATGAGCCAGCGAAACCTCTTCACTCCTCCCGGTAACTTTCTAATTCCTCCACCATTTTTTTACTGCCGATGAACAAAGGCGTTCTTTCATGTAATTGTTTAGGTTGGATATCCAGAATTCTTTCTCTGCCATTTGTTGCTTTTCCACCAGCAACTTCAATAATAAAGGCGAAGGGATTGCACTCATATTGCAAACGTAATTTTCCATTGCGGTTATCTGCTGTTGAAGGATACATAAAAATGCCGCCTTTGATAAGATTGCGATGAATATCTGCAACCATGCTTCCGAAATAACGATGCGAATAAGGTCCGCCGGTTTCTTTTGTTTTCAACTGGCAGGCGGTGATGTATTTCTTCACAAAGTATTCATACTGAAAAAAATTGCCGTGGTTAACAGAATAAATTTTACCTGTTTCCGGGCAATGCATATCAGGATGACTTAAACAAAATTCACCGATAGATGGATCAAGTGTAAAACCATTTACACCTCTTCTTGTAGCATAAACAAGCATCGTTGATGAACCATAAATAATATATCCAGCAGCAACTTGTTTTGTACCAGGCCGAAGAAAATCTTTTTTCGTGCAGGGTTGTCCTCTTTCACTTATTCTCCTGTACACGCCAAAGATGGTTCCGATGGAAATATTCACATCAATATTATTACTTCCATCAACCGGATCGAACAACACAACATACTTGCTGTTATTGCTTACTTCGTCATCAAATATCACTACATCATCCATCTCTTCACTTGCAACGCCGGCACAACTAATGCCATGGCGTAACACGCCTGTAAATTGATTGTTTGCAAAAACATCAAGCTTCTTTACATCTTCACCCTGTATGTTCGTTGAACCTGCATCGCCTAAAATATCTGCAAGACCGGCTTTATTTACCTCAACATTTACACGTTTTGCCGCAAGACCAATATCTCTTAATAAACTGCTTAATTCTCCCGTTGCATTCGGAATGTTTCGGAGCTGCTGAATGGTAAACTCATCCAGTGTTTGAACTTTTCTGTTAATAGTCATGGCAAGGCAATCTTTATCGTAAAGGTAGAAACGGTGGTTGTTTTAGTGTTCTAATGTCTGTACTCCATAAGTGTAAACCTATCCATTTCTTACAGGTATTCTTTAGTAAACATCAAACAAAATGAAGAAAAGTTTTAGAATTTGTGAGGGTAGTATTGTCTCCTCAAAACAGATTCAAAATATTAACAACAATGTGTAAAATAAAAGTTCATCTTAAGATTCCTTCTTAAATGTTATTGCAAGAAATATTATTCTCTCAATTTTTCTCATTAATCCTGCCGCAAAGATAGGCTCAGTGCTTCTGAAGCGTTGCAAAAGACTACGGCATAAACAACGGGATCACCACCACAAGGCTTTCATTTATTCCGTTTCCTTTTGCACTTGATCGCACTTAGCCTGGTGATGCACCATAATTAATTTTTAAAAATTTAAAAGTTACAATTATGGAAAGCAGAATTACAGCATCACCTGTATTCCAGGTTGCAGAAATTGAACTTATTTACAAGTTAAAAGTAAAAGCTTCAGAAAGGCCAATGATCTCAACATCAAAAGATGCTTACGAAGTATTGAAGCAGTGCTGGGATGAAAACAAAATAGACTTGCTGGAGCAATTCAAAATACTCTTACTAAACAGAAGTAACAAAGTCCTGGCTGTGTATGAGGTTTCAAGTGGTGGTATAACCGGTACTATTGCAGACCCAAGATTAATTTTTACTGCAGCATTAAAAGTAAATACTGTTTCTATAATACTTGCACACAATCATCCTTCTGGTAATCTTAAACCAAGCAGGGCAGATGAAGAACTGACTTCCAAAATAAAAGAAGCAGGTAAGTTTCTCGACATAAAAGTATTAGATCACATTGTTCTCAGTAGTGACTCATACTTTTCATTTGCCGATGAGGGACTTTTATAGTCCCTTTTTTTTGATGTATTTTTCTTCTATAGAAAAAATCACTGCAATGGTTTCTTTTATGTTCCTGATCGTATCAACTGCTTCATTCATTTCTTATTGAGTGAAAGAAGTTTTTCACTCAGTTCAATCAATCCTGCTTTCTGCAGACAATCGTTTGCCAACGATTTTAATTCGTTTCTATTTTCTTCAGTAACATGTCCAAGAAGACTAACTGAATCTTGATCTTTGCAATGACTTAAGCCCTGTAAGATTACATCATTTAGAAGTAATACGTTTTTCCTTGAAATTCTCATTTCGATCTTTACATTGTCATTCATGCCGGGGATGCTTAGAATCGTTTCAAAAACCTTGGCCACATCATTTGTTGTTAACATAACACACATTTTAAATATTCAATCTTCACATTACAAAAGTATTTTCTCCAGGTATAAGCATCTTCATCAAAATATGAGGAGGATAGGCTTTAGCGATATTGCTTATTTATCTTCGATAACTGTTATAACTGAATTGTGAATTTGATAAATGTGTTGTTATGCGTTTCAGTAAACAAAAACTTTCTCTTGAAGAAGCAAGACAGATGGACATGGTGGATTACCTCACTAAACTTGGGCATAATCCAACAAAGATCCGGGGTAATGATTACTGGTATTTGTCGCCACTACGCGAAGAAAAAAGTGCGTCATTTAAAGTAAACAGAAGGCTAAATGTGTGGTACGATCACGGCTTAGGTAAGGGTGGTAATTTCATTGATTTTGCCATTCTGTACAACAACTGTACAATTGGCGAACTACTTCAGCAATTAAAGGATGACGTTTCTTTTCAACCGTATTTGGAGGATTCAAAAAAAGAAACGACTGAGGAAACAAAAAGCAGGATCGTCATTTTTGAAGAGAAAGATATTTCTTCATTTTCGTTAATAAGATATTTACAAAAAAGAAGAATATCATTTAACATAGCTCATGATTATTGCAAGGAAGTGCATTACTGTTTGAATGATAAAAAATATTACGGCATCGGCTTTAAAAATGATTCTGGTGGCTTTGAGATCCGCACGCCTTATTTCAAAGCAAGCAGCGCTCCCAAAGATTTTACAACCTTTAGAAATCGGTCGAACAATGTAACCGTTTTTGAAGGCTTTATTGACTTTCTCTCCTATCTGACAATTCAAAAAAATCAATCAAGCGATCTCACTGATTTTGTCATTTTAAATTCCCTTTCCTTCTTTGAAAAAGCACGTTCTTTTATGGAAAGACATGAACGGATTAAACTGTTTTTGGATAGGGATAATGCCGGACAAAATTGCAGTAAGAATGCTCTTTCTTTAAGTTACAAGTATGAAGATCAAAGCAAGTTGTATGAATACTATAAAGATCTGAACGATTGGCTCATGAACTTTGGAAAATCGCAAAAGAATAGTGTAAACAATCACCGTAAAGTTTTGTAGTGACAAGACGCCTGATATGTTCGTTCAAAAATTAGCTTAAGCCTACTGAAAACATTTTTTACTTATGAAGGGATTAAAAGAACTAAACAAACCTGGAAGATTGCCTCTTTTGCGCAATCGGCCAGATGAACGGTTGTCATACAACCGGATCTGGCTGCCCTCACTCGGAACTCGTGGGCAGGGCTTCTAAAGTGAACTTATGAATTTGAAAAGTGATAAATGATACTGTGATGGAAGACAAAAATTCAAACAGAACAAAGAGAATTATATGCAGATTAACGCCTGGTGAGTATGGTAAAATGGAGAAGAAATGGAAAGCTTCTACCTGTCGCAAGCTGAGCGATTATATACGTCGCAGCTTGTTCGATAAGCCTATTGTTACCACCTACCGTAACAG